>JBIIGU010000065.1:0-5870 GCA_044236275.1 Bacteroidia bacterium
CCTCACCATCTGCTATATTCATCGCTACCTGATTGGGCCCAATCTTTGGGTGTGGTATTTTCAATTATGCTCATTGCACCATCGTGGGGTGGTATGATTAACGGATTACTTACACTAAGAGGTGCTTGGGATAAGGTAAGAGATGAGCCTGTATTAAAAATGTTTGCAGTTGGTATAACTGCTTATGGCATGGCCACGTTTGAAGGTCCTATGCTTTCTTTAAAAAATGTAAATGCCATTGCACATTTTACCGATTGGATTGTAGCACACGTTCACGTAGGCGCTTTGGGCTGGAACGGACTACTCACCTTTGCCATCATTTATTGGATGATACCACGTATGTACAACACCACTATGTACTCAAAGAAACTCATGAATGTACATTTCTGGCTGGCTACCCTTGGTATTGTATTTTATGCCATTCCAATGTATTGGTCGGGCTTTACACAAGGTTTAATGTGGAAACAATTTACTCCTGAAGGCACACTTCAATATCCTGAGTTTTTAAAGATAAGTATACAAATTTTACCGCTTCATGTGATGCGCTCTGTTGGAGGTACATTGTATCTGTCCGGTTTCATTATTCTAATTTACAATGTGGTTAAAACCATGAAGCAGGGTTCGTTCGTTGCAAATGAATCAGCAGAAGCACCGGCTTTAGAGAAATCAACTCTTTTTGGCAAAGGCGATTTCTGGCATGCCGTATTAGAAAAGAAACCGGTAACTTTTACTGCACTTGCAGTTGTAGCAATTCTAATTGGTGGTGCTGTTGAAATGATTCCTACTTTTCTCATAAAAGAAAATATTCCAACCATTGCAAGTGTAAAACCTTATACCCCTCTTGAACTACAAGGCAGGGATATTTATATACGCGAAGGATGCAATGCCTGCCATACACAATGGGTTAGACCATTTCGCAGTGAAACAGAACGCTACCAAGGAGAATATTCAAAAGCTGGAGAATTTGTATATGATCATCCTTTTCTGTGGGGCTCTAAACGAACCGGTCCGGATTTACACCGCCTTGGAGGCAAATATCCCGACAGTTGGCACTATCACCACATGATAGACCCAAGAACGATGTCGCCCGGATCTATTATGCCACCTTATCCATGGCTGGCAGAGCAAGATATAGACATGGGCAGCACCGCGCCAAAAATGAAAGCATTGAAGAGCTTAGGTGTACCTTATTCTGATGAAGAAATATCGGAAGCCAATAATGATTTAAGCAAACAAGCACAAACCATTAGTGCAGGTTTAAAGAAAGATGGCATAGCACTAGATGCAAACAAAGAAATGATTGCCATGATTGCTTATCTGCAGCGCCTGGGTGCCGATATTAAAAAACAAAATACAGCCAGTAATTAATTTTTAAATTCATGAAACAGTTTCTATCACATGTAACCGGTATGGAGGGATACCTCATTTTTTCCATGATGGTATTTCTGATATTTTTTCTTGTACTGCTGTGGTGGGTTTTTACAGCAGATAAAAACTATATCACCAAAATGAAACAAATGCCCTTGGAGGATTCTGATTCCCCATTAACCATTAATAATAATCACATATGAAAAAGATAATCACCCCTATGTTAGTTCTTTTATTATCCCAATCTGCATTTGCACAAGCCGCTGCAACACATGCTACAGTTGGTTTTCATGAAGTGCTTATTGGTATTATCATCGCTTTATCTATCGTAATGCTGCTCGTGGTATTTACACTGCAGCAGGTTGTACTTGTATTAAAAAGAGAAGCCACAGGCGAAACTGAAGATATTAAAGATGAGCAAAGTTTCTGGGAAAAAATATTAAGTCTGAAACCACTTGCTGCAGAAAAAGATATTGATCTTGGTCATGACTATGATGGAATCAGAGAATTAAACAACCCAATACCTCCTTGGTTTAATGTGCTGTTTTATGGCACCATTATATTTGGCCTTACTTACCTGTTTATCTATCATGTTGTGGAGATGAATCCATTACAAGCCGCAGAATATAAGAATGAACTGATAGCTGCCGAGAAACAAAAAGAGGAATATGTAAAGAAAATGGGCAACCTGATTGATGAAACCAATGTTACAGCAATAGCCGATAAAACTAAGCTGGCTTTGGCTCATGAGATTTATATGCAAAAGTGTGCAGTTTGCCACGGTGAAAAAGGTGAAGGAAAGGTTGGCCCGAATTTAACCGATGAATACTGGCTACATGGTGCAGATATCCAATCTGTATTTAAAACTATTAAATATGGCATTCCGGCAAAAGGAATGGTAGCGTGGGGAAATTCCTTAAAAGCAATTGAAATGCAGGAATTGGCAAGTTATGTGCTTACCCTGCAAGGCAGTAACCCTCCGGGAGCAAAAGAACCACAAGGAGAAAAAGTTAGCGCGCAAGCAAACTCAGCCGTAAGCGATAGCATCACCATTGCAGGAAATAAATAAATTTGATTACGCACCTGCCTTGCATCCAAAAGTGGTATAGTGCCTGGCTGATTAAAAATTAGAATAATGCAGAGTGAAGCTATTCCGGAATCCGGAGAGATGTACAGAGACAGCATTTCACTGGTAAACAAAAAAACCGGTGACCGGCAATGGGTATATCCTAAAAAACCAAAGGGACCTTTATACTCAGGTAGAACTTGGTTCAGTATCTTTTTAATGATACTGCTTTTTGCCGGTCCATTTATCAAGATTAATAATCACCCCATCTTGCTGCTGAATATTCTGGAAAGAAAGTTTATCATATTCGGTATTCCATTCTGGCCTCAGGATTTACCCCTTTTTGCTTTGCTCATGCTAACATTTGTGGTGTTCATTATAGTATTTACTGTAATGTTTGGCAGGGTTTGGTGCGGTTGGGCTTGTCCTCAAACCATTTTTATGGAAATGCTCTTCAGGAAAATTGAATATTGGATTGAAGGCGATTTTAAAGCGCAGAAAAAACTGGATGAGCAAGAATTGAATGCAGAAAAAATAATTAAGAAAGGAAGTAAGCATATCATATTTTTTAGCTTAGCTGTAATCATTGCCAACACATTTCTTGCATACCTGGTAGGAATTGATGAGTTGGCTAAATTAATAACCGAAGGTCCGTCTGCTCACATCGGACAGTTTATTGCGCTCATTATTTTCTCGTTTGTATTTTATTTGGTATTTGCCAAAATCAGGGAGTTGGTTTGCATTGTAATATGTCCATATGGCAGACTTCAAGGATTAATGCTCGATAAAAATTCAATCGTGGTGGCATATGATTTCATCAGAGGCGAACCTCGTGGTTATAAAAAGAAAAATGAAACCAAACTGCAAGGCGATTGCATAGATTGTCACAGGTGTGTGCAGGTATGCCCCACAGGCATTGATATTAGAAATGGAACACAATTGGAGTGCGTAAATTGCACAGCCTGTATTGATGAGTGTGATGATGTAATGACACGCATAAATAAACCCAGAGGGCTTATTCGATATGCCTCACAGGAGCAAATTGCAAACGGCCTTGGGAGGCGCATCACTTTCAGAAGTGCGGCTTACTTGAGTGTTCTAACGGTTCTTATGGGCTTGCTCACCTATTTTATTGCTACACGTAAGGATATAGAAACTACTCTTCTCAGAACACCTGGAATGCTATATCAGCAGCAAGAAAATAACCGTGTAAGTAATATGTATAACTTTGAGGTGGTAAACAAAACGTTTTATGAGCAGCAGGTAAGTGTTGAATTGGCTGAACCTGCAGGAGCAACTCTTAAAATGGTTGATAGAGAATCTTCACAGCTCAGTTTAGGGGAAGATGAAATCATAACCGGATCGTTTTTTATCTTATTGGATAAGTCTGCTATTAAACAAAATAATATTCCTGCCAAAGTAAATATTTACAGCAATGGCAAATTGATTGAGGTATTGAAAACAAACTGGGGTCACAAGCTGGTATTTTTTACCGTTCTATTTATGGTGTTCATCATAACAATGGTGTTTTTGATGGTAACACAAAAAGTTGATTTGGTGGAAGCTGATTACTACGAGAAAGGAATAAACTATCAGCAGGAATTAAATAAACACAATGCTGTAAAAGGTATGGATCATCAGATTACCTATTTGGCATCTACTCATCAACTAACTTTTCAAACCGTTATAGGAGGGCAAGTTCAGGGCATAGCCTATTTTTATCGTCCGTCCGATTCTAACTTAGATTTCAATATTCCTTTTACACTTGATAACGAAGGCAAATTTGTTTACTCCACCCAAGCACTTACCAAAGGATTATGGAAAGTAACGTTTGAATGGAAAGTTGGCGAGGTAAACATGGCAACAGCTAATGAAATATTTGTAGAATGATTTTTTTTACTGCATTTCTAACCGGTCTCTTGGGAAGCCTTCACTGCATAGGCATGTGCGGCCCAATTGCATTGGCATTGCCTCAAATCGGGGAAACAAACAAGGAAAAGATTACAGGCAAATTAATCTATCACACGGGCAGAATTACTACTTATGCAAGCATGGGTTTGCTGTTTGGATTATTCGGTCTTGGATTAAAACTTGCCGGACTTCAGCAAAGCATAAGTATTGGTGCCGGAGTTATCATCATCCTCATGGTATTACTAAACACACAATCCATTGAAAAATGGGTGACCAAGATTGTAGGCAAACACAATAGCCGCTGGATGGGGAAATTAATTGCACATAAAACCTATTCTGCCCACTTCCTGATGGGGATGGTGAATGGGTTGCTACCATGTGGTTTTGTATATATAGCGTTAATAGGATCAGCCGCAGCACAAGGTATGTGGCAAGGCGCTGCATTCATGGCATTGTTTGGCTTAGGTACAATACCTACACTTCTTTCCGTTTCTATGCTTATACCCATGCTGCATGTTCAAAGAAGAGCAATGATAAGAAAGCTTTTACCCTATGCTGCATTTTGCATAGGTTGTTTATTTATTCTGCGTGGATTGAATCTGGGTATACCACTGTTAAGCCCAAAAGTGAGCACCGAACAAACAATGGTAAAAGATTGCTGCAAGACTGACTCCGGGCACTAATGTTAGCCCCTTAATCAATAGTTTTAATGGCATAGGCCGCAACACTTTTACTTCTTCTGATATCGCGTTTTTCATTGGCAAAAAAGTATATAGCGCTTTTGCTGCTCCATCTGATTACTTTACTTCTGTAAAAAAATAAATCATAGTTAATAGACAATTGCATGATATGCGTTTGATTGGGCATACCATCTCCAAAAGGACCTAGCCAAACTCGCTGACCCGATTCAAAACTGTCTACATCAATTGTTAGCATAAAATCATAATCATATTTATCGGTTCTGGCTTCCAGCAAGCCTTGTTTGGCTAATCGTTTTAAACAAAATTCCTTCATTTCTTTTTCATAGTTACGACTTAGCAATACAGGTGAGTGGTTAACTATTTTTAGCTTTACTGTTTTAAGTTCCCCATTGGCAGTAAAAGGAAATTTTATTCGATACCAATATTGCCTATTGCAAGAGGTAAAGAATAAAATAAGCATCATCAAACCAATTAAACATTTTCTCATTTACTGGAATAGTCGAATAAGCGAAGATAATAGTTGCCTGAGAAATGAATATTAAAATACACAGAGGTAATTTATTAAAATGCTACATCTTTGTTGCTCAACAAAGGCATAATGATAAAAATACCTGAGAAATGGTTTGCGTGGCTTGCATTTGGTGCAGTTTCACTGTTCTGGGGAACAACCTTTTTTGCAATCAGGGTTGGGGTTGCCTCCTTCCCTCCTTTTTTAATGGCAGGTTTCAGGCATACCATTGGTGGTATAATCATTTGCTCCTATTTTCTGCTAAGGGGTTATTCTTTGCCTGATAATAAAGCGATGAAAACGTTTTTTATTAATG
>JBIIGU010000066.1:0-5830 GCA_044236275.1 Bacteroidia bacterium
CCACAACGTAATATCTGTTTGATCCGGTTACAGATGTTGGTGGAGTATATGTTGAATTGGTAGCACCTGTAATACTGTTACCACCTGTATTAGAACCACCTGTTGAGATAAACCATTGATAACTTAGTGCGGTGCCGGAGGCTACTACGGATAAATTAACGGGAGTTACATTAAGTCTGAAGCGCCTATCTATTGTTGCAGGTTGAGTAGTAATGGTTGGTGCAGAGGATGTTGATACGGTGATCGCCCCTGATGGGCTACTTACCATACTGTCATTATTAATATCCTTTACCTGAACATAATAAAATAGTGTGCCATTTGCCGCAGTAGAAGGTGTGTAATTACGTTGGGTAGCACCTGCAATTGGTGTACCTCCGCTATTGCTGTTGGTAGTATTGCTAAACCACTGATAAGTAAGCGTATTGCCGCTTGCAGTAATTCGCAGTGGTTCTGCATTAGAGCCAACGCATAAGTTTTGTGCAGCCACAGAAGGCTGGGTGATGATTTGAATAGGCGCACTAACGCTAATATTATAATAGGCAGCTTGCGATGCTAGAACAGAGTGGAGTTGCGAATTGCTTAAAGAGCGGTTAAAAATATTTATTGCGCTTACATAACCTTGCATAAAATTACTGTTTCCGTTGTAAGCAAAAAGATTAATGACACTACCGGAGTAATTGGCTACCGGATTTCTGTCAATACTGCTCATAATAACATCACCATTTCGCCAAACACTTGCATTATTGCTATCTCTTAAGAAAAAAGCTGTAGAAAGATTTGGCCATGTTGCTGGCGCAAAAATCCTTCCGCCACCTGCTGCCGAGTTTGAGTTTGGCAAATCAAAATAGGTATTACCATCACCCCACGGAGCATGGATATTAAATTCATTTGCATTAGCAGAAATAAGCGACTGACTAACTGTGCTTGCTGTAAAAACGGCATTAACAGTTAGGCGATTATTTATGCCAACAGCCTGAGGAATGCGCAAAGAGGAAGTCATTACCTGAGCACCGGATAGGAAAAGTGAAACCTGCCCATTTCTTCTGTCTATAATACCTGTGTTAACCAAACGCGGTTGCTGACCACTATTGAGCTGTATGGCATGATTACCCTGACCACTTTGATCGAACCATGCAACGACATAAGCACTTGAAGTTCCTACAAAACTTTTTAAGCGCATGGTATCCAATTCACCGGATGCAAGAAAACCAATGGTATCTTGATTATTGTCTGAACTTCTTCTGATAACACAAGCAGGTCCTGCATAAGCACTGCTAACTCTGCGGAAACTCAGAGCCATTTGAGATTGTGCGTTAGAAGGCAAGCCCAGTGTTGTAAGCTGGTTATAAGGAGCTATAACCGAATTATAATAAGCAGACTGGCTGGTTTCAATAGCAACCCTGTCGGCAGCACTCATGCTGCTTATGTATGCAATAAGTTCTGTTTGCAAAATACTACCACCTACACTACCTCCATCATAATTGCCTATACAATAGCCTGTAACACTGTCTACACGGGATGAATTATATGCAATAATTAAAGGGAAATTGGTTGGAGCCATTGATGTGGCATTGGTTAACTGAACACCATTGCGCCATACAGCAGAAGGTCTTATATTACCATGAAAAGTAGTACCACCTTGCTCCAGCAATCCGCCTAAACGAGGGTTGCTGCCCACTCCATCAAGAATTGCATGATATAAGGGGAAACTACCTGACTCTGAACGAACCACTGAAATTGCGCTGGCAAGATTTAGCCTTATGCCGCCTGATAAAACCAGACCTCTATTTGAATTAAAATCAATTGCGGGTCTACCACCTATATATTTAAACGCACCAACCGTCATCAATCTGGGTTGAAGCAAGGTATTGGTTTGACGCATATGACGGCCTCTACCGCTCTGGTCGTACCAAACTGTTACAAAAGCATCATCAAACTGGATAAAACTCTTAAGGGTTACTGTATCTAAATCCCCTGAAGGCAAAAATCCAATATCAAGTAAGGCATTGTTGCTGCTTTTTCTTACCTGAACCGCTGAGCCATTATAAGAACTGCTGAGTTTTCTTAAAGCATAAGCTACGTGTATTGGTGCAGAAGAGCCCAGACCTGCATTATTAAGTGTAAATAACTGAGCCAAAGTGTAGCCATAGTAAGTTGCCTGATTATTTTCTAAGGCAGTAGCAGAGCCTAAATCTGAAGGAAAAATGATAGCCTCTGAAACCGTCATATCGGTGAAATAAACTGTTGGATTGTTTATTAAAGAACCAAGGCTAATAGCGTTTGCAAGCACTGTACCAGGCACTGAAGGCAAGTTTATGGTAGATCTCGCTCCGGATTTGCTGAAGTTAATTACATTACCTGTTTGCATAGCAGTGTAGGAATGCAATCTGGGGGTTAACTCATATAGAAGGTAATTGGTCGTTACATCATTACTCCAAGCGCCATATCCAAAACTGAATGAGTTGGGTGCGCGGTACAATGAACGCATTCTTCCTCCAGAGCCACCATTTCCCATCACCATCAATAAATCCTCTGTAGCATCATAGTTATTTAATTGAGCTACGATGTTAATGGTGGTATTGGTGGCACCTGCAACACCACTTGTTCCGTTGCGGCTTAACCAACGTCCTGCTGTAAACCTAACTGCAGGCATGCCGTTAATGCGTAAAATATTTCCAGCAGCAACCAAAACTGGCATTTGAGAGGCATTTGTATTTTGAAGATTATTGCCTAGTCCGCTCTGATCGTACCAAATATCTACAAACAATGAATCTGAACCCGCAAATAGTTTAAGGGTTGCTGTATCCAAATCTCCGCTTGCCAACGAACCGATATCTAAAGTTTGATTTGGAGAGCCAAACTTAATCACCCTAACCAAAGGACCTGCATAGGAACTACTCAAGTTACGCAGAGAGTAAGCACCAACAGAGGTTTGAGCAGGCGAAAGGCCGGCTAGGTCTAAAACATTTTGCGCCTGCAGTTTTACTGACAAACTGCTAATGAAAAGCAGTAGCAAAACACTGATTTTGTACAAAAAAATGTTGTTTTTGTTTGAATAAACTGTCTTTCTCATAGCATTATTGCCGTTTAATGGCTGATTATTAGGTATTTGAGAGAAATATGATAGCATAAAACTGGTATTTTTATAAGTGTGGCGAATGTACAATTGATAACAAGCTTGTACAAGTCACATTTTTATGATATTAATCACGCTTTAGAGCCTTAGGCTTATTTTAACTTTTAATTAGGCTTTTTTTAAGAAAAGTACGCACTTATCACAGGTCTCAAAACTTTAGAAAAATTCGTGTATTATTGATTATGATGCATTTAATTTAATATTACAGAGACTAAAAAAATCTAACGGTTGTTAGGCTTGGTGGTAAAATTTGCCCGATTGCTTAAGAAAATGTTGACAATTTTTTAAGAAAATCCTCTTGTTACCTAATCGTTGTATTTAAACAAGTATAGATTTCCAATTTTAAAAAACCTTGAATCTTAATTATTTGAAATTTGGTTTGCTAAGTAGCCAGCCCCTGTTAAAAACGACTGTTGAACCTACATAGGATACAGATTTAAAAAATTGAGCATCTCTATACAGCTAAAAAATCGGAAAAATTGCCAAAAATAAGCTTAAGAAACCCTTATTGTGGAAAGACTAATTACCGCAGCCGGGAATGTAATGTTTCCATGTAGGTTGTTTAAAAACTACGTACATCAGATACTTATTGCTTGTTTTATCATAGCGCATTGTTCCGGAGTAAGCCTGTTCGCTTTTACCTTCTTTAGGATTATCAATGTTGCCACTAAAGTTTTGATCTTCCTCTTTTACACTAAATGACGAGTAAATGTTTGTATTGTTGTAATGATTAAAAACAGAGATTGTGTAATCTTCATTTTTCAAAAGAAACAACTGCGCACTTCCGCCATTAATGGTAACTTGTCTGCTGGTGCATGGGTTACCGGAAACTTGATATGTTACTGTTTCGCTGGGAGGAGTAATTAAATAACCCTCCCTGCATTGAACGGATGCAATTACATTAACTTCAGAAAAAAGGTCACGATACTTTTGCCAGAATGGTGCAGGGTCATAATCTATGGTATAATCATATCTCCCGCCAACAAAGTTACATGGGGTAAACCCTTGATTATTTTCAAATAGCGGAGGACCCTTAAGGAAGCAGCGATTGTAGAAATGATCAACCTCCACACCTAATTCTGCATCTCCAAGCTCGGTAAAAGAAGGCAACTTAATAGGTTCAGTAGAAATACCATACCTGAAATACTGAATAATGCCATGTGAAACACTATAATTAACATCAAAATCGGATAAATTATGAGACGAGCGAACACCTATATTTACAAAACCACAACCTACCAGCATTTGTTTGAAGAAAAAGAACTCTTTATCAAATACATAATCATCCTTAAACGTTATAGATTTATCGGCATTAAATTTAAGCTTACTGTTAGGGATTACCGCGTTGCCCGAAATATATTCTGAAGACTTATCACCTGAATAGAATGTTCCGGATAAATACATAGATACATTAGGGTCGGTGAGCTTTGCAGTAATCAACCTGCCCTTTTTAAAATCACCCGGATATATTACACTTATATACTCGCCTTTACTCGATATAAAGTCTATATGAGGAACACGTACTACACCTGTAAACAAACGGGGCAAATTAATGTCACGACCTTCGGTATCTTTAAAACCGGATGTTTCAACAAAGGGATTGGTATTTGACCAAATCCTAGCTTTTACGTTCTCTAGCGGAATGGTATCAGGAATAATCTTGGTAGCATACTCTATTTCTGAAATGAGCCTTTTTACCTTTACTGTTCGGGTGAGTAATTGGTTTTTATAATAATACGCTGTGCCTACTACTGAATCTTCTTCAAACTCTCTAATAACCGTTTCCCCTGTAGCATATCTAATTTTTCTATTTATTACAAAAACGGCTCCATTTACCGGATACTTAAATGTAAAATCTACTCCATTTAAATCTCGATGCTGAAATACTAATGTATCGGCCGCTTTTTTGCCTGCAAACAATGCCATTTGCTCCTCAACCTTAAAGCCCGAAGGAGGATTTGAAGCACGATAAAAGTTTAGTTTTATATCAGGATTTTTATTTCTGCTAAACAGATAAATTTCTTCAGTAATGGGCAAGCAATCTTTTGCTTCTGCAATAATCTTAACCATTAGAGGTTTGTTATCATCGGGTGTAATTCCCGGTTGAAGCAATAATTTCAAAATGCCATTATCGCCTATATTAAAACTGTTCTCTCCGTCTGCATCACTAATATACTGGGCCCCCTCTCCTTCAATCCTTACGCTAATATTCTCCGGCACTTTATTATCCTCTCCCATTATACCAAAAGAAACTTTAACTGCAGGGTCAAGCAGCTTGCCTGCATCAATTCCCATCTTAAAATCAGAAATATCATTAAAGGGATTGGTACAAAATGTAATGGAAAAACAAATAATGAGCAGAATAGTGAAGTTTAAAAATGACGTTTTCATAGGCTAAATTATCGTTTACAGAATTTTAATATTTAATGAAATGTTAAGAAAAGGATAAAGAACAAATTGACTGAATGCATTTGTTAGAACAGACTGATTATTTTCATTTGCAGTTGGGCTCAAAGCTTCAGTAGCCATTAATTTTATTTGAGGTGTGCCATGATAGAAAAACCCTAGATCAAAAGCCATATTAAGCCTTTTCTTTGGGTTATCCCTGCCAATACCCAAGCCAAGATAAGGTTGTATGGCGGCTCTGTTAATATCAAAACGTATTGCTCCGATATTGTCAGGACTAAAGGTAAG
>JBIIGU010000111.1:0-4590 GCA_044236275.1 Bacteroidia bacterium
TAAATCATTAGGCATAGAAAATCCTGCAACCAAAATGTTGCTGGTTCGTTTGCTTCATGCATTGTATAGTTTAACCATTGTTTTGTTAAGCTATAAAATTGTACGCAAAATATCGGGCGCGCAATTAGCGGCCCAGGCCGGCTGGCTAATGGCCCTACTTTGGTTTATGCCATTCTTTAGCGTGAGAAATATGGTAGAAATTGTTTGTATTCCGCCACTACTATATGCAACCTGGTTTATACTTAAAGCCACCGATTCTGAAAAGCTCATTGTATTCTTTTTTTCAGGAATTATTGCAGGGCTTGCCTTTTCTTTCCGCTTTCAAACCATTACGTTTATTGGTGGATTTGGTTTAGCACTGCTCATTAGAAAACAAATATTACCTGCATTGGCATGGGGTGTTGGTGCTTTGCTCTGCATGGCATTGTTGCAAGGCGGTATCGATTATTACATTTGGGGCAGACCCTTTGCAGAGTTTAAGGAGTATACGATTTATAATATTGAGAATGCACATAACTATATCCTGGGTGATTGGTATAACTATCTGCTACTTGTTTCAGGCTTACTTGTTCCGCCATTGGGAGTTATTATTTGGTTTGGGATGTATAAAGTGCGCAAAGAATACTTACTGATTATTCTTCCTGCGTTCTGTTTTTTTCTGTTTCATTCTTATTTCCCCAATAAACAGGAGCGATTTATTTTGCCCGTAATTCCATTTTTTGTAATGGCCGGATTGGCCGGCTGGCAGCAAATAGGTGCTTCTGCTTTTTGGCAACAAAAAGCCTCATGGCTAAAGGCGGGTAGGGTATTCTTTATTACCGTAAACGGAATTTTACTGCTTGTACTTACGCCTAGTTCAACCAAAACAACACGTGTGCATGCAATGAGTTATTTGCATGATTATACGCAGGCAAATAGCTTTATTCTGGAACTAAGTCATCTGAAAAATGGGGTGCTGATGCCAAAATTTTACTGGGGTAAATGGAACGATCATGTTGTAGTTACGGAGGGAGAATCTGCCTCGAAGGTCATTGATACATTAAAGGCCAATGGCCAGGTATTACCTGATTATGTAATTTTTGGAGAAAATGTAAATCTTGAAAACCGAATCAACACATTTAAAAATTCGGTTAAATCCATTACCTACGAAACCACGATTGAGCCCAGTATATTAGACCAAGTGATGCATTGGCTTAATCCGGTAAACGTAAATCAAACGTATTATATCTACCGGGTACAATACTAATTCGGTTTTTGCCACACCTTTCCATTTACAATAATGGTATCAAAGCAATCGCTTCCAAAATTGTATGGAATAAATGCCAACGATGGAATAGGTTTGGTGAGCAGAAAATTGGCAACCTTACCAATAGCGATGCTTCCGTGGGTTTTACTCAGCTCAATAGCAAAGGCACCATTAATGGTAGCAGCATTGAGCGCTTCTTCCGGTGTAAGTTTCATTTGTGTGCAAGCTAGAGATATCACAAATCCCATGCGGCCATTGGGCGAACTTCCGGGATTATAATCAGAAGCCAGACAAAAGGGTAAACCTGCATCTATTATTTTGCGTGCAGGTGCATAGGGTATGCCTAGGAAAAACGAGCAGTTGGGCAATCCAACGGGCATGGTTTGACTGTTTTTTAAGCAGTTGATTTCATCATCTCCAGTATATTCCAGATGATCTACACTGAGTGCATTATTTTGCACGGCAACCTGCACCCCTCCGGTATAGCCTAGTTCATTGCCATGTATTTTTGCTTTCAATCCGAAGGCAGAAGCTGCCTTTAAAATCAAATCTGTTTCTGCAACGGTAAAGAATCCCTGATCGCAAAAAACATCACAATAGTCGGCCAGTTTCTCTTGTGCAACAATTGGCAGCATCTCTTTTATGATGAGGTTTATGTATGCCTCACGGTTATTCTTGAATTCAGCAGGAATAGCATGTGCACCTAAAAATGTAGCTTTAATAGGAATGGGTGAAACCTGTTTTAAGCGATTAATTACACGCAGCATTTTTATTTCATCGGCAACGGTTAAACCATATCCGCTTTTAATTTCAATGGCACCTGTGCCGCAGCCAATTATTTCATGCAGTCTTTGCAACGCAGCATCAAACAACTCATCTTCACTCATCTGTTGCAGTTTTGCTGCCGAGTTAAGAATGCCACCACCTGCAGCAGCAATTTCTTCGTAGCTCTTACCTTTAATGCGCATAATAAATTCCTCTTCTCTGGTTTTTGCAAAAACCAAATGGGTATGAGAATCGACAAAAGAGGGGAGCAGGAATTGCTTATCGGCATTAATTTTGGTGATGTCCGATTCCTTTTGAAGCAATGAGGTAACAGACCCATATACCTCATCATGCATTTTGCCAAAAGCCTGAATGATTCCGTCTTTGGCGTATAGCCATGCATCTTCAATAGAGCTTAGTTCTGACATTTGGGAGCCGGATTTTTTATTTGTTGCCGGATCTGTAATACCATAAAGCGATTTGATATTTTCTATGAGTAAGTGCTGGGACATGAAGAGTTAAATGGTTACTGCAAGTTAATTGAAATATCAGTGATGGTTATATATTTTTTGAGGGGAGGGTTGAAAAAAGAAGCCGCGCAGCCGAAGGCTGCGCGGCTTCAATATCCTTCTAATAAATTAGTTGCCTTCTTTTAATGCTGTTGCACGGGCAATAAATTTATCAATATCTTGCGCTTCCTGACTTTCAGCAAAATCTTTTTTAATGGTTTGGTAAGCTTCCAGCGCATCACCATAGGATTGCTTCTCCTCATAAACCATCCCTGCTTTTTTAAGGAATACAGGTGAAGTGAGTTTGTTTTTGCTCATCCGTGCCGCCTTCATATAATGGCTAACCCCTTTATCCAAATCTCCCAATTCTACGTAAGCATCTCCTATAGCACCTTCTGCCAATGGACCAATAAGCAGATTTTCTGTGCTGAAATCTTCCAAATGTTCAATAGCAGCTTCATACTGCCCGATTCTTAGGTTGCAGATACCTGCATAGTAGTGTGCCAGATTGCCCACTTTACTCGCACCATATTCCTCAGCTATGGCTTCAACCCCTTTAAACTTATCATTGCCGTTTAATGCCAATGCAAATGAGTCCATTTCAAAGTATTTCTGAGCCATGAAAATTTCTTTCTGTGCTTCTATATTCATGGGTTCTACAATCAATTTTTTGTACCCCACATAACCGCCAATAAGAACAACTATAGCAATTAATGCAATGTTAATTTGCTTCTTATTGTTTGCATAAAAGTCTTCTACCTTATGTGTGGTATCAACTAAGGTTTTGTCTAAATCCAGATTGTTTGTTTCTTTATTTTCTGCCATTGCGTGCGTTGTTTTATTCTGTAATAAATGGGTAATTGGGTTCTGAGTAAACGTCTTCAAATAAGGCTTGTGCTTCCGGATAAGGTGAGTTTTCTGCAAAGGTTACACTTGCATTTACCTCAGCTTCTATTTTAGCTTCCAGCTCATCAAACCATTTTTCAGCAGCATGCTTTTTTGTTAAAATGGTTTGTTTTACTACCTCAAGTGGGTCTTTTTTCTTGTATTCTTCTACTTCTTCTTTTGTTCTGTATTTAGCCGGATCACTCATGGAGTGACCTCTGTAGCGGTAGGTGCGTATTTCAAGGAAAGTAGGCCCATCGCCTTTTCTAGCTCTCTCAGCAGCAGCAGCAATAGCTTCATGCACAGTTTCCGGCTGCATGCCATCAACAGCTTGGTTAGGCATTTCATAAGCCTCACCAATTTTATGAATATCCATTACGTTGGTTGTGCGCTCTACGGATGTCCCCATCGCATAACCATTGTTTTCGCAAACAAAAATTACAGGCAGTTTCCAAAGCATCGCCATATTAAATGTTTCATGCAAGGCTCCTTGACGAACTGCACCATCTCCCATATAGCAAACGGTTACCTGTTCACCTCCGCGATATTGGTCGGCCAGTGCTATACCAGCCCCAAGGGCAATTTGCCCGCCTACAATACCGTGTCCGCCAAAAAAGTTATGCTCCTTGCTAAACATGTGCATGGAGCCACCTTTCCCTTTTGAGCAACCGGTGGCTTTTCCATAAAGTTCAGCCATTACTGCGTTGGGAGAAATGCCACATGCCAAAGCATGCGCATGGTCTCTGTATGCAGTAATTATTCTGTCGTCTTTGCGCAATGCACTCATGGTGCCTGCTACAACAGCCTCTTGGCCAATATACAGGTGGCAAAAGCCTTTAATTTTTTGCTGCCCGTATAATTGAGCTGATTTTTCCTCAAATCTGCGCATTAGCAGCATCTGCTCATACCAATTAAGGTAGTGTTCTTTGGTAAACTTTGTTTGTGCCATTCTTAGAAGAACCGCAAATTTATGAAAAAACTTCAGTGAGCAAAGAAATTATAGTAATCAGTTAATCAGGCTTTTATCTTGTATAATATTTCCTATTGATGCTATATATAGCTGAGTGTGTGAAGATTATTCAGATTACAACAAGCCTTAAACGCAATTGCTGCAATAAATAATAAGTTAAATTGCGTGTCATAAGGTATGCATCTATCGGCCCTAAATATCACCCAATTTAAAAA
>JBIIGU010000067.1:0-5809 GCA_044236275.1 Bacteroidia bacterium
CTTTCAGCAGATTTCGGAAACCTGCAAAGGGATATTGAAATGATTAATAATAGCAATGCCGACTGGTTTCATGTGGATGTGATGGATGGTGTATTTGTGCCCAATATTTCTTTTGGTTTTCCTGTAATGAAAACGCTGCAGCAGCATGCTAAAAAAACACTGGATGTGCATTTAATGATAGTTGACCCCGACCGTTATATCAAAGCATTTGCACAAGCAGGCGCAAATATCCTTTCATTGCATTATGAAGCATGCACACACCTACACCGCTCACTACAGGCCATTAAGGCAGAGGGCATGAAGGCAGGTGTGGCTATTAACCCGCATACTTCCGTGCAACTGCTTAAAGATACCATTGCAGATATTGATTTGGTTTGTATGATGAGTGTAAATCCTGGCTTTGGCGGGCAGCAGTTTATTGACAATACTTACAGTAAATGCGCAGAACTTAAATCGCTAATCATTCAAAAAAATAGTTCTTGCCTAATTGAAATTGATGGTGGTGTAAATGATAAAACCGCACCGGGTTTGCTTGCGGCTGGTGCAGATGTGCTGGTGGCAGGTAATTATGTGTTCAGTGCTAAAAATCCGGAAGCAACCATTGCCTCACTTAAAAATACCACACCACATACGCTGCAGGCCTGAGTTTCGTTCAACACATATTGATTCGTAAATTATCATTTGCTTTTTTGCTCCTTTTTTGTGGCATGGCTGCCTTTGCGCAGCAAGCTACCATTAGCGGCTATGTGCGCGATTCTATTGGCAAACCGCTGGCAGATGTCAACATTGTTGTTATTGGTACAAACCAAAATACCATAAGTACAGAAGAAGGATTTTATTCCTTGAAGGTAGATACAAGTAAAATTATTGAGCTGGCCTTTTCATACATCTCTCGTCCTTCCAAACGCGCTACTGTAAGGCCATTGCGCAACAATGAAAAATACCGTTTGGATGTGCAGATGGAATATAGCGTAACGCTGCAAACGTTTGTATTTACAGAAGAGCTTAACAGAGATAAAGCAAGTGTAATTACTATTGACCCACGCACCTTAGCCACGCTGCCTAATGTTTCCGGTAGTTTTGAAGCCATACTTAAAACCCTGCCCGGTGTTTCATCCAACAATGAAATGAGTTCGCAATACAACGTAAGAGGGGGCAATTATGACGAGAACTTGATTTATGTAAATGATATTGAAATCTATCGTCCGTTTTTGCCCAGAAGCGGTCAGCAGGAAGGCTTAAGTTTTATTCATTCAGATTTGGTGCAAAGCGTAAGTTTTTCTGCAGGCGGTTTTGAGGCACGCTATGGTGATAAGCTTTCTTCCGTTTTGGATATAAAATACCGTGATCCGAAAAAGTTTGCCTCATCCGTAAACATGAGTTTGCTGGGTGTGCAGGCCCATGCTGAAGGTTCATCACGAAACAGAAGATTTACCTACTTGCTCGGAACCAGATACTGGACCAACCAATATGTGGTAGGTACACTTGATACCAAAGGCGATTATCAACCATCTTTTATTGATGCACAAACGGTACTAACTTACCATGTAAATGATGAGTTGAATATTAGCGCACTGGCAAGTTATGCGCAAAACAAATATATGGTTGCGCCCCAAACACGCGAAACCACTTTTGGAACCGTAAAAACGGCTCTTGCATTGCGCATGTTTTTTAATGGAGGAGATTTAATGGAATACCGAACCGCTACCGGTGCATTATCTGTTAACTACCAGCCTAATTTTAAAATTAAACTGAAATTATACGGTTCGGCATTTTACTCGAACGAAAATGAATATTTTACCATAGAAGGTGCATACAGGCTTGAAGAATTGGAAACCGATTTTGGTAAGGATAACTTTGGTAAATCAAGAGCAAGCAAAGGCATTGGATATTTTTTAAACAATGCGCGTAATAACCTGCAGGCATGGGTTTACAACGCTGGCCACAGAGGTTATTTTACACAAGGCAATCATTATGTGCAATGGGGTGCGCAAATACAAGCAGAGCAAATACAAGATAAGATGAATGAGTGGGGATATATTGATTCACTTGGTTTTGCCAAGCCAAGCTTGGTTAATGGTGAAATTGTGGTAAATGATTATATCAACTCCAACAACAATATCAGCAGCTACCGCATAAACGGATACGTGCAAAATAGTCAAACACTCAGAAGAGAGCATAACATGAAAATTACTTATGGGGTGCGTAGCAACTGGTGGAGTTTAAACAACGAAAATGTTATAAGCCCAAGAGCACAGTTTTCATTTGAGCCAAATAGAAAACACAATAGAGCTGTATTAAATGGTCAAAAGCAGGAAGCATTAAGAAAAGATATTACCTTAAAAGTAGCAGCAGGTGTTTATTATCAGCCACCGTTTTACAGAGAATTCAGAAGGTTTGACGGATCATTAAATAAAAACATTAGTGCGCAGCAATCCATCCATTACATTGCCGGTGGCGATTATAATTTTCTGGCATGGGGAAGACCATTTAAATTTTTTGCCGAGGCTTATTACAAGCAAATGAGCAACCTCATTCCTTATGAGATTGATAATGTGCGCATACGCTACTATGCCGAGAATATTGCAGAGGGTTATGCAACCGGATTAGATTTGCGCATGAATGGTGAGTTTGTTAAAGGTGTGGAGAGTTGGGCCAGTTTATCTGTTATGTCTACGCAAGAAAAAATTCCTTCAGCCATTATATCAGATGGCAACGGCAATCGCCTTACACCCGGATTTGTTCGCAGACCAACCGATCAGCGTGTTAATGCCAGTATCATGTTTCAGGATTATATGCCCAAATTTCCAAGCATTCGGGTGTACTTGAATTTGGTGTATGGCAGCGGTTTGCCTTTTGGCCCGCCAGACAGGAACCGATATGGAGATACACTTACCATGCCCAGCTACCGCAGGGTTGATATCGGTTTTATGAAAATATTGGTGGATGAAAATGCCAAAAACAAAAAAGGCTGGAAACGTTATTTTAAGTCGGCTCTATTGGGTGTGGAGGTTTTTAACCTTATCGACATTAATAATACCATTTCCTATCTATGGATTGAAGATGCCGAAGCCAGAACTTGGGCAGTACCTAATTATTTAACTGCCAGACGCGTAAATATCAGGGCTATTCTAAAATTTTAGGCAATAAAAAAGGCAAGCCACATCTCAGCGCTACAACCTCACGCCCTTGCTTCGGTCAAGACCTGGGGGTTTAGAGGGAGCTGCTAGTGCGGCCTGCCGGGCGCAAAAGTATAACATTTCAATGCAGCCTGCAAACCAAACTTTAATTAATCTCTCATTTGATTACCTTTGTTGTTGTCAATAAAATAAGCTGTTATTCATTTCTTGTCTGATGGCTATACTAATTGATATTTCATCAACACAATAAAAAAGCAACATGCAGGAACTGGTTAATGAATTGCACTTGCGTCTTGAAAAAGTAGCGGAAGGTGGCGGCAAAAAAGCAGCAGCTAAACAAAAAGAAAAAGGAAAAATGCTTGCACGTGAACGTGTAAGCTATTTACTTGATGCAGATAAACCGCAGATAGAGATAGGTGCATTTGCAGGGTATGAGATGTATGAAGAGCAGGGCGGTTGTCCTGCTGGCGGGGTAGTAGTGGTAATAGGATATGTGAGTGGCAGGCAGTGTGTAGTGGTAGCAAATGATGCCACCGTAAAGGCCGGTGCATGGTTCCCAATTTCGGGCAAAAAGAATTTACGTGCCCAGGAGATTTCCATTGAAAACAAGTTACCAATTATTTATCTGGTTGATAGTGCTGGCGTATTTCTTCCTATGCAGGATGAAATATTTCCAGATAAGGAACACTTTGGGCGCATTTTTAGAAACAATGCCGTAATGAGCAGCATGGGTATTACACAAATTGCAGCGGTTATGGGCAGTTGTGTGGCAGGTGGTGCTTATTTGCCCATTATGAGTGATGAAGCCATGATTGTAGATAAAACCGGTTCAATATTTTTAGCCGGAAGTTATCTGGTAAAGGCTGCCATTGGTGAAGATATAGATAACGAAACGCTAGGCGGGGCATCTACCCATTGCGAAATTAGTGGTGTAACGGATTATAAATTTGAAAACGATGCAGCCTGCCTGGACAGGATTAAACGCATCATGGATAAAATAGGCGATTATGAAAAGGCAGGATTTAGCCGCATAGAATCAAAAGCACCAGCAAAAAGCATGGACGATGTGTATGCTGCCGTTAATCATTTCTCCAAACCATTTAATGTATTCGAAATAATTGAGCGTTTGGTTGATGCCGGTAGTTTTGATCCTTACAAAGAACTTTACGGCAAAACCATAACTTGCGGCTACGCGCGTATTGATGGCTGGGCTGTGGGTATTGTAGCCAATAACCGCGAAGTGGTAAAAGCCAAAAAGCCTAAACAGAGCGCCAATGATAATCCTGTGGAAATGCAAATTGGCGGAGTAATTTATTCTGATAGTGCCGATAAAGCAGCACACTTCATTATGAACTGCAACCAGAAAAAAATTCCTTTGGTGTTTTTACAAGATGTAACAGGTTTTATGGTAGGCAGCCGCAGTGAGCATGGAGGTATTATAAAAGATGGAGCCAAACTGGTAAATGCACAAGCCAACTCTGTAGTACCCAAATTTACCGTTATTACGGGAAATAGTTTCGGTGCAGGCAATTATGCCATGTGCGGCAAAGCATATGATCCGCGTCTAATTGCAGCATGGCCCAATGCAAAAATTGCGGTAATGGGTGGTGAGCAGGCGGCTAAAACATTGCTTCAAATAGAAGAGGCCTCACTCAAATCTAAGGGAGAGCAAATTGATGATGCCAAACATGCAGCGCTATTAAAACAAATAACCGACAGATATAATAAACAAATGAGTCCTTATTATGCAGCAGCGCGTCTTTGGGTTGATGCCATAATTGACCCTATTGAAACCCGCAAGTGGATAAGTATGGGTATAGAGGCAGCCAACCATGCACCCATCGATAAACAGTTTCGTCCTGGTGTTATCAGGGCGTAAGTTTACTTAGGGTATACAAATCATTCTGTTTTTATAATCGAGTAAACCATATCGGCATTTATCGGCTGGGTTCAAACTAGTTATTTATATAGCTAAAAAGTTATGTTAACTTTTTGATATTTAGACCAAACATTTTGAATAAATAAAAATATTTATCAATTTGCACACGATAAGTCTAGCCTATGTGCTTATCCATTACATTCAATTTTATTATATAATAATGATAAAAAAATGTCACCTCTACTCAATTGCCCTATTGTGCTTAACAATACCGGTGCATTCACAACAAATTGCAGATAGTACAGCAAAAAGTGCTCCCCAAGATGTTATTACTATGTCTGATGCTTGGTCGGCAGGTATTGGAGTAGGCACATTGGGTGCAGGCATCAAGGTTAATAAAACCTTTAGCACAAAATTTTCATTGAGTTTGGGGTATTACTTATTTTCATATAAGTATTCAGCTCAAACCAGTGTTCAAAAAGAGCAGGTTTCAATGAATGCAGATATGAGTAGCAACACAATCCCGCTTCTGCTGGCTTATTATCCTTTTAAAAATAGCATTAATATAAAGGCTGGCATAGCTTTTAGTAGCAATAAGATTGCTGTTGAAATTACACCTTTGAAAAATTATGTATACGGGAATCTTACCTTTAGTCCTGACAATATCGGAGCAATACGTTTTGATATTAACAGAGCCGCCATACAACCTTATCTTGGCTTGGGTATTGGCAGGGATAACCCAAAGAAAAGGCTTAATATGGCTTTTGATTTAGGGTTTTTCTATCATGGC
>JBIIGU010000068.1:0-5789 GCA_044236275.1 Bacteroidia bacterium
GAAATTCGCTCTTTTGAGATATGGCCTAAACACTCGGTATGTGTGCCATTGCCATGCGCATTCAGAAATAGATTTTCGCAATTAACTGATCCACCCATAGCAACTGAACCTATAAAACTTCCTGCCTTAAATGGCTCGAATAATGGCGGTTGTATACCAAAAGCATTGGGGTTGGCTGTGCCGGAGTGCATAGGGATAGATATATCCAGCGGCTGCGAGACATCTATCTTATACTTTTTTTGGGCCAACTCAATAAATACATTCATATTGCGTTAATTCAACTGCACGAATATCTTTATATTTCTGAATTAAATATGTTTGTAATCAGGTAATATTATTGCATGCGGACTTACGATCAGAAAATTTGGTGGAAAAGACTCCTATTGCTCATGGCTATAGGCATTGGGGCATTTAGCCTTTGGTATACCCGCACCCTTGCCGATGATCTGGCAAAGCAGGAAGAGAAAAAAATGCTGCTATGGGCCAATGCACTTAAGGAGCTAAGCAGCTCGCAAGGTCAAAATGCTTTTGCCTTATCAATTATTATGGACAATGAAAGTATTCCTGTAATTGTGACTGATGAGAACGGAAACATCATTAACGACCGAAACTTGGATTCTGCCAGAAGAGAGACCGATACTGCTTACCTGCAAGCTGAACTTGCACTAATGAAAGCCCAGCGAGACCCAATTAAGGTTGATTATCTGCTTGATGAAAATACTCGGGAGCAACTTTACCACTACGTGTATTATAAGAATTCTTATCAGCTAACTCGTTTAAGGCAATATCCATATTATCAGTTAACCATTATTGCTGTTTTCATTCTCATATCATATGTAGCATTCAGTAGTTCACGCAGGGCTGAACAGAACCGGGTTTGGGTTGGGATGAGCAAAGAAACAGCACATCAACTGGGAACACCTGTTTCTTCACTCATGGGATGGATAAACCTGATTAGAGAAACACCCAAAGAACAACAAGAAGAAATATTAAGCGAACTGGAAAAAGATGTACAGCGATTAGAATTAATTACAGAAAGGTTTTCTAAAATAGGTTCTGTACCTGTACTTGAAGCAGTAAATGTTTCTGAAGTTTTGCAACACTGCATAGATTATTTACAATCGCGTTCAGGCCGCACTATTACCTTTGAGCTTGATGCACAACCGGAGGAAATTGCATTGCTTAACAAGCCCCTGTTTGAGTGGGTTATTGAAAACCTTTGTAAAAACGCCATTGATGCCATGGAAGGAACAGGCAAAATAAGCATGTATATAAAGCATGAGAAAAACAAAGTTTATATTGATTTACAAGATACCGGCAAGGGAATTCCTAAATCAAAGTTTAAAACTGTTTTTAAACCGGGTTATACCACCAAAAAAAGAGGCTGGGGCCTTGGCCTTTCACTTGCCAAACGTATTATTGAAGAATACCACAAAGGAAAAATATTTGTTAAAGAATCAGAGGCAGGTAAAGGAACTACCTTCAGAATTATCTTACGAGCCTGATTGGTGCCAGCGCTTTGCAATACGCAAGGTATATTCCAGATAATATTTGAGGCCCTTCTCATATGCGGCATTACCAAGCAGTTCTCCATTTTCACTCAATACCTCTTTAGAGAAATGTGATTCAAAAATTCCCGAACAAACCACTGAATCAAGATCTAAAAAACTGATGATTTTATTGAGAATGGATGTTAAATGCAAAGCCGGTGTTTTACCACCCTTTCCCGTGGAAACACCAACCATTGAAAATACTTTGTTTTGAAACAAGTGCGCAAATTCCTTTTCGCCAAAACGATGCAGAAAGTTAAGTATTTCAGGTGTTGTACTCCAATTGTATTCGGGAGAAATGATAATTACCAATTGTGCCTCACTCATGCCATTTGCCAATTGTTGTTGAAACGAGGAAAGCTGATGAGCACTAATTTGAGCTTGATTGATAAAAGGTATATCATACTGTCTAAAATCTACTAGTGTAACCTGATGACTTGATGACAGTAGGTTTTTTATGGCCAATGCTACGCGAATGGTATTGTTGTTTTCTCTTGCCGAGCCTGAAAGGATACAAATATTCATTAATCTTCTGTTTTTAAAATCTCTGCGAGGTTTTAGCAGAGGCCGGTTTGTTTACTTATCAAATTTAGTAACATACCTGTACAGGTTAAAGTTTTTGTCAGACACGTGTTGCTTCAAATCTGACTGTATTTGTGCGATTGAGATATCTTTTGTGCGTTGATTTTTAATCATCAGCAAAACCTTCTCGGCAAGGAGATGCAACTTTTTATCGTGATCGGTGCCATGCTCAGCATGTTTAAGTATGGCATCAAACAATAAATCTACGCCTTCATCTTTAGTGGCAATAGTTTTAATAACCGGAGCTTCCCAACCCAATCTTGCGTGAGAGTGGGCAAGCACGAAAAGGTTTTTAAAAAGGCTGTCTGCACCATCGCGGTCTGATTTGTTCAGCACGTATATGTCTGCAATTTCCATCACTCCGCTTTTTATGGTTTGAATTTCATCTCCGGCCTCCGGAACCAGCACCAAAACTGTCGTATCAGCCAGTGCTGCAATTTCAACTTCGCTTTGGCCAACACCTATGGTTTCAATGATGATATAATCAAATCCTGCTGCTTTCATCACATCTGCCACTTCAAAAATTTTAGGCGCAAGTCCACCCAAACTTCCTCTACCTGCCATGCTTCTAATAAAAACAGATGGATGCAGAAAATGCTCTGTCATGCGCAAACGATCGCCCAATAGAGAGCCTTGATTAAAAGGAGAGCTTGGATCAATAGCTATAATGCCTATCGTTTTTTGTGTAGACACAATATGCCTTGCCAAGGCTGCAATAAGGGAACTTTTACCTGCTCCCGGAGGGCCGGTAATTCCTATAACGGGCGTTGATTTATTGAAAGTGAGTTTTCTGAGCAATTCCTCATACCCTTCATAGCCATTTTCAACCATAGAAATGCAACGTGCAAGGGCACGTTTATTGCCCTGCAGCAGCAATGGTATCAAATTATCAACGGTATTATACATGAGTTTAAGCGCAGGCTATTTTATTTACCCTATTGTCATGCCTTCCGCCTTCAAAAGCAGTTTCGATAAAAGTTTGGGTAATTTGCTTGGCAAGTTCAATTGAAATAAAACGTGCCGGTAAACACAGAACGTTGGCATTGTTATGTTGTCTGGCAAGCGCTCCCAACTCCACCAACCAGCATAGTGCTGCCCTTACTCCCTGATGCTTATTGGCCGTAATGGCAACCCCATTGCCGCTGCCACAAATAAGAATTCCAAAATCCGATTCGCCCTTTTCAACCGAGAAGGCAAGTGGATGAGCAAAGTCAGGATAGTCAACAGAGGCATCGGAAAAGGGGCCAAAATCGTGCACCTGATGACCAAGCATTGTAAGCATGGATTTTATTTCTTCTTTATAAGAAAATCCGGCATGATCGCCTCCTAAAGCAATTTTCATAAACTAATTTTTGGTCGAATATAATCTAAATCAATTCTATTTTATCGAGAGCAGGAGATTCGTTTTTTATCCGATTAAACTTTGTTACGTTCTACGGCTTTTGCCACAAGTATGCTTGCCTCATACAAGCCATATAAAGGTATAAACATCAGAATCATGCTGGCAATATCAGGTGATGGTGTGAGCAAGCCTGCTAGGATTAAGATTACGACAATTGCATATCTCCGATTTTTTGACATCCAACCACTACCCAAAAGGCCAATCTTGCTAAGAAAATAAACCAATATTGGCATTTCAAAAATTAGACCGGTAGCAAACGTTAATGTAGCAATAAAAGAAACATACGAATCAAGATTGATTTCATTACTTACCAACTCGCTTACTTTATAAGAACCTAAGAAATTAATGGAGAGCGGTGATAGAAAGAAATATCCAAATAATATACCCGCAAAAAATAACATAGAACTAAAAAAGACGAGGCCACGCGCATATCGTATTTCCTTGTGGCTAAGTGCAGGTTTAATAAAGCGCCATAGCTCCCATAAAATAAAAGGGAATGCCAAAATAAGGCCACTAACAAACGAAACAAATAAGTGCTCCGTAAACTGCCCCGACATGGTAATGTTGGAAAGCACGAAGCCCATTTCTTTTATGCAATACAAATCTGTTCCGGTAAATGTGTATGATAGTTGACATAAAACCCGATAGGTCCAGAAATCAAGATGCAGCGGACCAAAAATAATTACATCAAACAGCAGGTATTTATTAAAGAAAGCGACAATACTTAGCACCAGAACAGCAAGAACAGAACGCACAATATGGCCCCTGAACTCATCTATATGATCAAAGAAACTCATTTCCTTAATATCTTCCGTGTTATCTTCAGGTAATTGGTCTAGCGGCATATGGTGCGCAAAAGTAGCAAAAAGTATGAAGGATGAAACTGTTAATAGCCTATGAAATGAGGAATCAGTATTATATCTTAAACAACAAAGGCTGCTCTGCCAAAATCTCATCTATACTCTTTGCTTTTATTGTGTGGCCCATCCAGCTAGAAAAGCTACTGATGATTGCTTGAGGTGAGACCTCGGTTGCATGCAACGGTTTGGAATTAATAGCAGCAGCTGATTTTGATAGTTTCTCTCCATGAGCGTGCATCAGTAATGGATGATGATAAAAGCCTGTGCGGATAAAATCACGATTTTTAACAACTTGCGAGAGCCATAATTGTGCAGCTGTACTTTGCTGCAAATCAACACCCCTAACAATGAAATTGATTTCATACAACAAATCATCAACCAATGAAACTACTTGGTAAGCGGGCAAACCATCTTTTCGTCTGATGATAAAATCACCCATAAGTTGAGGAAGATTCATCTCAACTTCTCCTAGAGCATTATCTAACCAGCGAATAATTGTGTCTTTAGGTACATGAATGCGCCAAGCTGCCTGCGGGGTATTTAGCGGTATTTGCTTTAATCTGCATGTTCCCGGATAAACGGCATGGCCTTCCTCACTAAGCTCCCTTCTTGAGCAGGTACAAGCATACACTTCAGCTTGCTCTATTAATTGCAGCAGGAAGGAGTCATACAATTGCATGCGGGTAGATTGCGTAAAAAACTGCGTATGCTCCACAACATTTTTAGGTCCTTGTTGCCATGGAATTTCAAGCCAATTCAATGTATCAAAAATATCATGTAGGTATTGCGGCCGGGCTCGTTGCACATCCATGTCGTCAATACGTAAACGCAATTCACCGCCATTGCTGCGGGTAATGAGTGCTGTAAGTAAAAAATTAAATAAGTTTCCGCGATGCAAATAACCGCTGGGTGTAGGAGCTATGCGTGAACGAAATAATTTCACCTGACATGTATTTACTATTGTAAATCGGTGCTTAGCATATAACGACAAATGCGGTTGTTGCCCTTATCTGCAACAAAAATCATTCTGCGGAAATAGCATACACCGCTGGGATCTTTGAAACTGAAAGGACCTCCGGAATTACCATCTATACCGGGGCCTCCAAAGGAAACAACCACTTGTTTTTTAAGGCCGGAGTTGGCAGGCGGATTCACACCTTCTATTCCCTGATTCGTAAATATATAAAGAGAGTCGGTGCCACTGTCAACAATAAAACTGTATTGCAAAGCATCAGGCGCAATAAAACAATCTTCGGGTTTTTTAAACCTAAAAGGTTGATACAAAAATTTATCTCCTTTGCTATAGTCGTAATTGAGCAGCGAAGATGTTTCGCTGTATGCAGTACCGGCATCCGGATCGTCTGAAACTGTAATATATAAGGTGCGGTATTCAAT
>JBIIGU010000069.1:0-5750 GCA_044236275.1 Bacteroidia bacterium
GAATATAAATTTGCGGATGTGGCGTAATTGGTAGCCGTGCCAGACTTAGGATCTGGTGCCGAAAGGCGTGGGGGTTCGAGTCCCTCCATCCGCACCAACCAAAAAATAAGACTGAATGAGGTCTTATTTTTGTTTAAGTGCAAATACAAATGAACGTAACGTTTGAACAAAAAGACAATTTAAATGGCACAATATCGGTTAATCTTACTGCAGCCGATTATGCACCTGAGTTAGACAAAAAAATTAGTGATTACAGGAAACGTGCCAATATTCCTGGCTTTCGTCCGGGCATGGCTCCAAAATCCATGATAGAGAAAATGTTTGGCACCTCAATGCTTCTTGAGGCTGTAAACTCAGCTGCTTCTAAAGGCTTGTTTGATTATATTGATGATAAGAAACTGAATATCTTGGGTCAGCCTGTATTAAATGAAAACAGCAAAATTGATGAATTGGTTAAAGGCAACGATTATACCTTTACTTTTGATATTGGTTTGGCTCCCGATTTTTCCTTAAAAGTTTCTGATAAGGATGTTTTTACACGCTATGAGGTAATTATTGATGACAAAATGATTGATGAGGAGGTTGATAGATTGCGCAAACGTTTTGGAAATCTAAGCGATGTGGAAGTTGCTGGTGACAATGATGTGGTATATACAGCAATGACCGAGTTAAATGAGAATGGTGAACCATTGGAAGGTGGGGTTCATTCAACCAGCACCCCTGTGCTAACATCAAGTATCAAGCATGAAGTTTCTAAAGCGTTATTTATAGGCGCAAAGAAGGGTGCCGAGTTTAATGTGAATCTGTTTGATTTGTTTGATAATGATGAAACTGAAATTTCGCATGCGTTGGGCATAAACAAACAAACAGTTGCCGATTTGGGGAAAAACTTCAAGGTAGTTGTAAATGAAATTAAACGCAATGAAACTGCTGAATTAAATCAGGAGTTTTTTGATAAGGCATATGGCGAGGGTGTGGTAAGCAGTGAAGATCAGATGCGCGAAAAAATTAAAGCTGAGCTTTCAGCTTATTTTGGTGGTCAGGCAGATCATTTGCTGGAGCATGAGATGACAGATAGCATTGTTGCCAAACAGGGTATTGAGTTGCCTGATGCATTCTTGAAGCGTTGGCTCATCGACCGTCATCCGGATAAATTCAATGCCGATAATGTAGAACAGAATTATCAGCATGAAGCTTCTTATTTGCGTAACCATTTGTTTGAAGAGAAACTGCTTTCAGAAAACAACGTGAAAGTAGAAGAAGCTGATATTAAACAGGCTGCGATCAATTATACCAAAAACATGTTTGGTGCATATGGCAATACAGGTATAAGTGATGAGATGCTAGCAAGTATAATAGAGCCAAGCATGAAAAAAGAAGAGTATCGATCACGCATGATAAATCTTGCTGTGTCAAACAAGGTAAGAGAAGTGCTTAAATCTAAGGTTACCATAGTAGCTAAATCTGTACCAGCCGATGATTTCATCAAGCTGGTGCAAGAGCATAACAGCAAACATCACCATAATCACTAATCTTAACTGATAACAAATTTTTATCGAACCTTCGCTAATTCAATTTAGCGGAGGTTTTTTTATTGAAGGCGGCTTTTGCTAGCCTTTTTAATTAAATCTTTATTGATGCGCCTACATACCACAACCTGCCATCAGCAGGCATCAGCCCCGGACCCGGATAGCCGGATGCTCTTCTGGTAAAATACATCTGGTTGCCTAGGTTATTGATACCTGCATTTAGTGTATATCTGTTTTTAAATTTCAGTTGTGCAGACCAATCCAAAATATGATATTCAGGAATGAGCCCAACAGTTGCGTTGGCATTGGGTAATCGGGTATTCATAGCATCGGCATAAGCCTGGCTGATATAACTATGCTGAAGTGTGCTGCTAAATGATTTAAACGCATAGGTTATTCCGGATCGGATAATTTGCTGTGGTGCATTTTCTACCCAGTTATTTTTTTGTGATTTGGAAGGGTCGGTATTGTTCCATGTCACATAGGATGCATGCATGAGTGAGGTCGTATTAAACAAACTTACTTTACCTTTTTTACTGTTTGCAAACCATGCAGTAGGTGAAAGCTCAACATACCATTCAATCCCTTTGGATACCGAAGCTCCTATATTGGTTCGGTAATTGCGGCCGTTTGCCAAATAAGTACCTACTCGGTTGTCATACATCAGGTAAAATAGGCTTACATCAAATGAAAGATAAGATCCTACTGTTCCTCTGTATCCCAAATCAATATTATATCCCCGGCTATCTGTTAAGCGCTGATCAATAGAATCAAGCGCATTGTCTTGTGTTAGGTCACTAAACAAAACCGGACGATAGGCTTGCGTACAGTTACCATAAATATTGGTGTTAGCGGTAATTTTATACTCCAGCCCTACACCACCCAATAAAAACTGACGGTAGCTGCTTCTTTTTTGTATAATATTTCCTAAGACCCCGTCAACCTTATTTTCCAACCACTCAGACCTTGCTCCAACGGTTGCTGATAATCGTGAACTCAATCGAAACAATTGCTCGGCAAATAGGGCTATGTTCTCTGTTGTATAAGTTAAATCGCGCTGACGGGTGGGTAATTCTTCAATCATGTTATAATCTTTTGTTCTTGTTCCATTATTGTTCCTAAAGCGGGCAGTGTTTCCGTTAAAGTATCGGGCACCTGCAGATAATTGTTGTTTTTGCTTACCTACTGTGTAGGTAAAAAGGTAACGAAACTCCGAACCATAATTTTTGTAGGTATCAGCATCAACCTGCCTGCGGCTAAGATTGCCGGAGGCGGCAAATGGGGTATCCGGTTGCTGTATGGCATTCATAAAACCAACACTGTTACGCTGTCCTTGCATGCCAAAAGTTTTTAGTTGACAGCTATGATTCTCGTTTAACTTGTAATCTATGGTAACGGCAGGTATGGTCCACAACAGCTTAAACCAATTCCGCGCTCTAACAGATTGCTGTGCGTTATATGTAAACATAGAGTCAGTGAGGCCACCGGGTTGATGAACCAACTGATCCATATGTGTTAGTTCTAACTGAATATTTAACTTTTTTGTAACAGCATATCCAAGATACAAGTAACCATTCCATGTACTATAGTCATTATTTACGCGCCAGCTATTTGAAGTGCGGTAATTAAAGCTAGCATAATATGAGAATTTACCAAGCTGCCCACCTAATGCATTGAATGTGCTGAATAAACCGTAACTGCCAAATGTTTGTGCCGACTCAACACTAATTTTTTTGCCACTTATAGAACGCTTTTTTATATAGTTTACCACACCGCCAAACTGCGGACCAAATTGCAATGATGCTGCACCTCTAATAATTTCAATGCGATCCAATGATTCAACTGAAGGTGTATAATATGCTTCTGGATAACCAAATGGGTCGGCCGAAATATCATAACCATTCTGCCGTGTATTAAACTCCCACATTCGATTTGGGCTAAGGCCTCTTGATGCTATTCCCATCTGCACACCGCTTCCATCACTCTCCCAAACTTGTATGCCAGGTACTTTTGCAAATAATTGCCTGCTGTTATTTTGTGCTAAATTAGCTGTGGCTGCGCTTAGCCTTACTACTTCATTTTTCTTTGCCGCATAAATTATCTGATCTTTCACTTCCGGCATCCGTTCCATATTTCTATTGATATATTGGTCTGAAATAATGACTTCCTGCAGCTGAATATTGTTGCTGATGGTGATTTTGCCGAGGCTTATTTCTCCTTCGTTCCCGGAAACATTAAACAAAGCGAGGATTATTATTTGACCTCTAACTTCTGATTTTAATTCATAGGCGCCTTTTGTTAAAACTTCAAACACAAAACTTCCATCTTTCTTAGATTCTGTAAATAAACCATTGCTTAAATACAGCATTTGCCCACTTATTGGCTCTCCAGAATTTGAAATCAATTGTCCGTTTACACGAGTGGCTTCTAGTTTATGAATGATAAAAATAGTGAGCAAGAAGAGGCATATAGCTTTGCGCATAGTTTTGAGACTTAATGCGGCAAAATTATGTTATTTATAATCTTTCTAAATTAAATTAATGTGATTTTAATCAGGCCGCTTTTCTCTTTTGAAACTGAAATGATAGGTGTAGGTAAGCCAAGGTAAAGCAGATCTTTCATCGGGTCCATTCAGCAAACCAATGAAGCCTGCATCAAAGCTGAAATTCTTCCCATAAAACCTTAAGCCAACACTTGGCGTATTCAGTACGTTGTATCGCGTATTGAATCTGTCGGATACACTATAGAACCAGTTATCAGAAACCAGCGAAATAAATTTGATGAGTTTAATGTTTGCTCCGAATGTAAATGCGTTAGCTATGCTTGTATATCCATAGTTGGTTATTCCTGCTCCGGGTATATAGCTGGCACTAAAATAGAACTTATTGGTTCCAACACCTGCGCTTAAATAAGGAAAATATACGAAACCATTATCGATTCGTATGTAGGTAAAACCAACAGATGTGCTCAGAAAGTCGCCTAATTTGGTTCCGCCTCTTATAGATATATAACTCAAAGGGCCAATCAACTTTTTTGGGTCAACCAAGAAGCCTGCATGTGCATTTAAATAATCGGTGATACCATAAGCAATTCCGGAGATCAGAAGCATCTGATTTAGATAGTAACCTTCTCCTTTTTGCAGCAGCCTGCTGTTGTTAGAATAAAGCAAGCGTGTGTAATTAGGATCATTGTGCCTATTTAAACGGTCGTTAAGTTTATTGCCCGAGTCTATGGGGTCATTGGCATTAGGAATTGTATCGGTTTTAAATTCACTAAAGTGCTGAAAGAAGCTTTTTGTGCAGCAGTGGGGAAGAAAGTTCTGTTTGTTTCTCTCGAATGAGAGAAATGTACCTGCATCAACGGATATTGCATGAAAGTGGCATATGATCAGAATATATAGCGGATAATAGCGTTTCATGCTATTCTATATCCCAGCAGTCAAATAACTTTTGTATGAGTTTGTTTTCGTGTTGTTGCATGGACTCATCAGCCATTACCACTTCCATTGCAAAACGCGTAATGGTATGTCGCTCATCTTCTGAGCTGATGGTGTAAAAGTGTTCGGCTGTTTCGGTGAAGTGGTTTTCATGCTCGGAAGCAGGCAATGCCCTAAGGAAAGCCTGCTCTTTTATCAGGTCTACATTATCATTGAAATGATCATTCAGAAAATCAATTACTACATCTGATTCAGATTCGTTCAGATTGCCATCGGCCAGCGATAACATCATCAGTAAATGAAAACCTGCTTCGGTTTTATTCATTTTTTTTATAAACTGGGTCTGCATAACTGCTTGTTATTTATTTGTGTGAATATAAAAGAAAAATAGCGATAAGCAAATAACTTAAATACTATTTTCGCAAAATCAATTTGTTAACCCAAGTTTAAATTAATCAATAACTCATTATGAAATTTGCAACCAAAGCCATACATGCAGGCCAAGAGCCTGACCCAACAACAGGAGCTATTATGACACCCATTTACCAAACTTCTACCTATTGGCAGGAGAGTCCGGGTAAGCATAAAGGTTATGCCTATGCAAGAGGTAAAAATCCTACACGCACAGCTTTGGAAAAATGTTTGGCAGCGCTGGAAAATGGAAAGCATGGCTTGTGCTTTAGCAGTGGTATGGGAGCAACTGATGCAGTAATTAAATTGCTTAATCCGGGAGATGAAGTAATTACCGGCAACGATTTGTATGGCGGCACTTACCGCATGTTTAC
>JBIIGU010000166.1:0-3698 GCA_044236275.1 Bacteroidia bacterium
TTTAAGATTTGTTGTGCATTAAACATATCTTTTGTAAAACTAATTCTGCTCTCAAATTGTCTCGATTTTTTTACAGATTCGAAAGGTGTTTTCATCTCATTAAGCGAGCTTAAAAAACGTTATCCTGAATTTAATTTACAACTTCTTCATGCCTAATTTGTAAGTGCTAGATTTCAAAGCCTTTCATTAAAGCTATAATAAAAAAGTTTACTCCGAAGGCGCATCTGTAGCTCGTTCCTCGCACATCTGCTGCATCGGGGTAAACTTCAACTCATTTTTGTTGCACAAAAAAACCTGTACGTTACCGCACAGGTTTCTCTCGCTTACTGCGTGCGCGAGAGGAGAGTCCCCGAAGGCGCATCTGTTGCTCGTGCCTCGCACATCTGCAGCATCGGGGTAAACTTCAACTCTTTTGTTGCACAAAAAAACCTGTACGTTACCGCACAGGTTTCTCTCGCTTACTGCGTGCGCGAGAGGAGAGTCGAACTCCTACAGGTTTTACCCCACTGGCTTCTGAGACCAGCGCGTCTACCAATTTCGCCACCCGCGCAAATAAAAATTCAAACTTCCCCAACTTAGCTTTCGTCTACCTCCCGACAAATCGGGATTGTTCGTCTAACTGTTTTTCTTCGAAAACCAGAGACTCACGAAAATTTCGCCACCCGCGCAAATAAAAATTCAAACTTCCCATACTTATCTTTCGTCTACCTCCCGACAAGTCGGGATTGCAAATGTACATGCGCCTGTCTAGCTATGCAAATATGCCTTATTTTTATGCGTAATTATATTTTCCAACTAAGGGTAATAAAGAAATTACGAGGTGGTGCAACAAAAAATACAGGAGTAATCGTGCCGGCTGTTGTTCCGTCAGGGCGGTAGTCTACCACATTGCTGAACATGCCTGTGTTGCCCCACGCATTGTAGGATTGATTGAAGAGATTATTGATATGAAACGTAAGCCATACTTGCTGCTTAAGCCATTGTTTAAGTTGTAACCCAAGGCGCAAATCCGTAACCAAGTATTCTGCAACTGCTGCCGTTTTTGTTGAGCTGTTATCTACAAACTGTTGCGAAACATATCGTGCATTGATTTCAGAATACAGCCATTCAAATGGTATAATCCTTAAACCTTGGTTCACAATTATTGATGGGGTAAGTGCAGGCGTGGTTTGTGAATAGGTAAATCCAATACTGCTAAACGTACTGTCGGTGTAGTATTGTGTGATCTTCTCTATGCGGTTATAGCTATAATTGCCTGCATGGGTTAATTCAAAATACTTATTTATTTTCCAACTGAAATCAAGCTCCAATCCGCTGCGCATGCTGGCCGCTACGTTTGTGGTTATCGGATAACCAAAGGCATTAACCTGACCTGTATTGATGATGGCATTGGTAAAATCCATGTAGTACACATTTGCATTTAATTGCAACGAACGCGCATTAATGCGCACACCACCTTCATAATCGGTTACATATTCTGGTTTTATATCATCCTGCTTAACATCGCGTGTGGCATAATCATCCTGAAAATAATCAAATCGGGTGGGTTCACGTCCTGTTATTCCGGCCATTGCATAGATATCTGTATATTCATTTACACTGAATTTAGCACCCACTTTAGGGTTGATAAATGTCCACTGCATATTTTCAGAACTAAAAGGTGATGTAGCATATTGCATGGTTTGTGCGCTGTATCGGAAAAACGCTGAGCGCACTTGCACATCCCCGAAAATCGATGCACGGTCAGTAAGGTTATAATTTGCTTTTACAAACCCAGAAGCCTCTTGCTTATTTCCGGTATTAAAATATACTCGATGGCCTCCTGAAAAACCTGTTGGTAATATATCCATGCGTTGTACCTCCATAAAATGATCTGCAGTAAAATTGTTTACATGAATACCTGCATCTAGTTTTAACTTATTGCCATGATAGAAGTAATTGGCAAACCCTCCATAAAAATGCTGATTAAGCCGGTAAGAAACCATTGCATTGGTTTCACGTATGGTATCTGAACCTATAATAGGCTCGGGCATATTGTAAAATGAGTAAGGGAAAAATGAAGATGCTGCAAAATACACCTGAAACTGCGGAGCAATGCCCCTTACATAATAGGCTGAAGCATTGATGCCTGACCTTTTTGAGAAAACGCGCTGGTATTGCATTTGGAAAAAATGCTGCTGAAAGCGATCACGCTCACCTTGTTCGAGTGGGTTGGCTCTGCGGTTGTTTTTTAACATGGCTTCGTCCGTTCCGATATAGGCCAGCTGCGATTGTGCATCACCTCCCCACGCGTTCAGTTTAAGAACCGACTTGCTACCAAACCGAGCAGCGCTAAACATATACGATGTAATTTGACTACCCGAGCGCTCGCGGAAACCATCGGTTGCCAGATTGGACAGACGCACATACATGGCGTATTTATCTTTTATTCTTCCGCTCTGTGCCTCGGCTGTTATTCTGCGTGTATTAAAAGACCCATAGCCTAAGTTTATTTCTGCACCGGCTTTATCGGTTAAGGTGCGGGTTAGAATATTAATGCTGCCTCCAAAAGCGGCAGTTCCGTTGGTGGAGGTACCCACTCCCCGCTGAATTTGAATGGAATGAGCGCTGCTGGCTAAATCAGCAAAGTTGTTAAAAAAAGTGCCTTGATTTTCGGGGTCATTCACAGGCACTCCGTTAACGGTAAGATTAATACGGCTTTGGTCCATGCCCCGCAGCCTGAAAAAGCTGTAGCCCACACCGGTTCCATTATCACTATATGCATGTATAGCAGGTGTGTTTTGCAATACGGTGGGTAAATCAGCCCCGTAGTAAATTTGCTTTAATTGTGCAGCTGTGATATTGGTATAAGTAACTGGTATATTTTTTCCGGCACGAATACCAACCAGCACAACTTCCTGAATGGTTTTGCCGGTTAATGTATCGGCAACAGGTTGTGCATAGCCGGTTCTTATAAGCAAGTAACCCATACACACCAACAACGAAAAACGTAACATAAAATAGAACTAAACGGTTAAACAAAAACAGCAACCGGGGTTGGTTGCTGCAGATATTTGTTTACCACTTGGATGTGAATACACGTTTAAATGTACGCACCGAAAAGCTATGCTTTTCGTCTTATCCCTTCGCAGGCATTATCCCGATCAGGTTCCAAGGGTATTATCTCAGACTTGTTACAGCCACCCCTAAAGACAGTTGCAAATCTATAGGCCAAACTGTAAAAAACAAATCAGGAAAATGAGTTGGATAATTATTGCAATTAAATACCTAGGTATTAGGTGCTATTAGGACAAAAAAATCCCGATAGAGCTACTACCGGGATTTTATTATCGTTTATTGTGCAGGCGCTGCATTCGGATCGGGTTGAGCCCCTTGTTGGGCAGGCGCTGCTGCAGGAGCCTGTTGTTGAGGAGTTGCAGGAACAACTGTGTTTTCAATGTTTTCTTTTATTCTACTGTCAACCGTGTTTGTGGTTGCTTCACCGTATGGGCGAAAGAAGTTGCTTCCCAGAGCTAGTACAATAAGTGTTGCTGCTAAAATCCATGTGGCCTTTTCAACCACATCCGTGCTTCTTTTAACACCCATTATTTGGTTGGGTGCAACAAAATTGGCTGCTATTCCTCCACCTTTTGGGTTTTGAATTAGAACAATAAGTGTGAGCAATATACATGCTACACTAATTACTATAGATACAAATA
>JBIIGU010000070.1:0-5689 GCA_044236275.1 Bacteroidia bacterium
ACAATGGCTGTTTTCCCTCCATTAATGGTAGGCGTATCAGTTAAGCCAAAAACTTCCTGCAGCCTTACGGCTAAAATTGGTGTACCCCCATTGGGTAAGTATTCAATAGGTATAACAGAGCCACTTGGAACCTTTATCTTAAGCGGTGCTAACTTTTCCAACTCCTGTTGTTTATCCCAGGGTAAAAATTGCATTAGCGCTTCAGTAGTATTTATTCGCTTCAGGTCTTCGTTCTTCCTCACGCCATTTAAATATCCACCAAGCCAGTTTTGAGGCTGCTGCAATAATGCTGTTAAAGAAACGTCAGGCCACGTTTCAACTGTGTTCCAAATATGTAAACTGTTTATCCTGTTTTGTAATTGCACGAATTTGGCATCAAACGAAAGCAGTTGCTCGCCTTCAGTACCTATAGCTCTGAGTATGGCCTGCTCAACCAAGGCTTCATCAGGGTTTTGAATGGGTTTACTTTGCAATACAATATTTCCGATGCGCATATCATGTGTTGCAATCAGGCCACCTTTTCGGGTATCCCATTCCGTGACTTGCTTATGCTTTACCATACTCAGCAAGTCCTTTGGATTTAGTGCAGATGCAAGAAAAATTTTGCCTAATCCATCACGTGCATCCATATGTGCAACGGCAAGCCAAGGTTCATGTGCAAGATCATCTTTATGTCCTGCAACTGCAATTTTGCCATTGGCCAGCTGAAATTGCGCATTATTGCCCATGCGAGCACAGGCAATACGTTCCGGATATGCATGAGCCAACAATAAACCTGCTTCATAAACATCAGCCGGGCTATTGTCCGGTTCAGTTTTAATTATGGCTCTATATTGTGCGGCAATTTTTTCTATACGTGCTAGTTTGTTTGATAATCTGCCGGCTTCACGGTTTCTTCTAATTAAATCTATGCGCAGATTAATATCAATACCCGAATCTTTCGGCATGGGGTCTCTCTCTTCCAGTATGGCTGCTATATCCGTTGCCAGTGCTGCTGCATCATCTTCTCTTGCCTTAAGAAGCATATGTGCAATACGCGGATGACAAGGTAATTGATGCAATGCTCTTCCGTGGTCGGTTATTTTGCCGTTTTCAATGGCATTTAGTTGTTGTAAGGTCTCAACAGCCATACTAATGGATGTTTTTGGTGGTGGATTGAGCCAAAGCAAATCATCAACATCTTTAACTCCCCATGCATAAAGTTCAAGCATCAAACCAGTGAGGTCAGCCTCTTCAATCTCGGGTACGCGATGCAACTTCAGTCGTTCATGTGTGGCCTTGCTCCACATGCGGTAGCAAACGCCTTCGCTTAATCGGCCGGCACGGCCTGCTCGCTGATCGGCTGAGTCTTTTGTTACGCTAATGGTTTCTAATCTGGATAAACCTGATTTGGGATCGAATCTGGATACGCGGCTCAGGCCGCTATCTACCACTATTTTTATCCCTTCAATGGTTAAACTGGTTTCTGCAATGGAGGTTGCAAGTACAACTTTACGTTGGCCCTTTTTGTCTGGCATGATGGCAGCCATCTGCGCAGCAGAAGGGAGTTGTCCGTAAAGCGGATGTATGCGAAATGTGCTGAGTTGTTTTTCAAGTATATCTGCCGTCCGTTTTATTTCAGCCTCACCGGGTAAAAATACCAATGCATCGCCTTCGTGTTTTTTTACAATGTCAAAAATAAGCTTTGCGGTAAGTTCTGGCAACAGCATCACATCGGTTTCCCCTCCATAAAAAATCTCAACAGGATATTGTTTACCTTCACTAATGGCAACAGGTGCTTTAAGCATGGCTTGAAGCTCAGGCATGTTTAATGTGGCTGACATAATCATGATGCGTAAATCTGGACGCAAAAACTGTTGAGATTCTCTACACAGTGCCAATGCCAAATCGGCATGTAAGCTCCTTTCATGAAATTCATCAAATATAACCAAACCAACTCCTTCCAGCGCATTATCCTGCTGCAGCAATCGGGTAAGTATACCTTCGGTAACAACTTCTAGTTTTGTTGTCGCACTCGTTTTTTGCTCAAATCTGATACGGTATCCAATTGTTTTGCCAACTTCTTCATTCAACATGTCAGCCATTCGTATGGCAATTGTTTTTGCAGCAAGCCTTCTTGGCTCAAGCATTATTATTTTTTTATTATTTAGCCATTCTTCATGCAATAAAGTCAGTGGCAAGAGTGTGCTTTTACCTGCACCCGGAGGTGCATTTACAATAAGAGTAGCATGCTGGTTTAGGTATTTTCTAACCTCTGAAACAATATCGGAAACCGGTAAATTAAATTGGGTGTAATCAAAATTCACTTTACAAATTTAGTACATTAGGGCATGGCTAGCATCATCCATAATCAACTGAAAAAAACTACATTCGTCTCGCATCAATTGTATTCGGTAATGAAAAAGCTAGCAACACTATTGTTCTTTTTTCCATTGTTTCTTTATGCCCAAAACGCACGCATATCAGCCAATATGCAGTTATATCTGCAGCATCCATCGGCATGCACGCAGAAGGTAATGTATAAAACAGCTCAACAAAACTATATCAGCACATTTTTAAAGGTGCAGCAACCGTTTAATGAAAAACCTTTGTTAAAGCTTGGAGTTAGCATTGGCACCCGAGCCGGAGACGTGTACACTGCGCTAATACCTGAGCAGGTTGTAAGGCAGGTACTGCAAATTGAGGGTGTTGAATATGTACAATTGGATGAACCTGTTTTTGCCAATCTGGAAAGCGCCCGCAAGGCAGCTCGCGTAGATTCGGTTCATCAGGCCATTCAATTAAATTTGCCATACTCAGGTAAAGGCGTTGTGGTTGGTATTATTGATGCGGGCTTTGATTATAGTCACCCCACTTTTTATGATACTAGCGGCAGTGTGCTGCGCATTAAACGCGTGTGGGAGCAAAGACAAATCGGTAATCCGCCTGCGGGTTTCACGTATGGAAATGAATTAACCGATACGGCTGCCATGCTTAGCAAAGGATATGATGTAAATACTTTTTCGCATGGCACACATGTGGGAGGAATAGCAGCAGGATCAGGTTTTGGTAGCACCGGCAACATGCGGGGCGTGGCCTATGAGAGTGACTTGGTTTTTGTGGGCATCAGGCCTGACAAAAGCGAGTGGACAGGCATGGGTATGGTTAGCATTATTGATGCCGTAAATTATATTTTTACCTACGCTCAATCGGTTGGCAAACCTGCTGTGGCTAATTTAAGTTGGGGCTGTTCCATAGGTCCAAATGATGGTACTTCTTTGTTTGCAACGGCATTAAATAATATTACTGGTGGCGGTCGCATATTTGTTAATTCTGCCGGAAACAATGGTGATGAAAATATTCATTTGTATAAGGCATTTACAACTGCAGATACTGCCTTATATAGTTTTGCAACCCTACCTTTTGTAAATAGCCAAAAGCGCAGCTGGCTTGATACTTGGGGCAATGCAGGGAAAAGTTTTGCTGTTTCATTGCAGTTGTTCAATGGAGCACAGCGCTCCACAGATTCATTGGTATTTTTGCTATCTCAAACCACGATTGATACATTCCTGATTGGTTCTGATGGTGATACCCTATTCATTAAAGCCTATGGCACACCGGCCGATTTGAATGGCAAACCTCATGTATTGCTTGATGTATTTAATAAATCAACCAACCGCATTCTGTTTGGCATACATAGCAATAATGCAAAGGTGCATAGCTGGATGGGTTTTGTAGATGCCTACAATGGCTATTATGGAGCCTTTGAGCAGGGTGGATTGGCAAAAGCAGTTGACGGCAATAACCAATACACGCTAGGGGAAATGTCGTGCACACAATCTGCCGTTACTGTGGCTGCGTGGGTTTCTAAAATATCATTCCGCAATTTAGCCGGAGGGCAAATCAGTTATTCCGGTTATGCTGGCACTGGTTTTCTGGCACCTTTTAGCAGCAAGGGGCCAACGGTTGACGGCCGCATAAAACCAAATATTGCTGCACCTGGCATGACCATTGCTTCCGCAGTAAATTCTTACGACCAGAGTTACGCACCCGGAGGTGGAAATTACCAGATGAGCGTGTTAAAGTTTGTTTCACCTAAAAATAATCGCGACTATTATTATGCCGAAGCCAGCGGCACCAGCATGTCGGCACCAATGGCAAGCGGTATTGTAGCTTTGATGTTGCAGGCCAATCCATCATTAGAGCCGGGTAGGGTGCAACTAATACTTGTGCAATCCGCAATTAAAGACACGCGCACAGGCACCAACCCCGACAGCAGCCGCTGGGGTGCAGGAAAAATAAATGCCTATGCTGCACTAAAGCAAACTTTGCTAACCGTTGGTGTTTGTAACGAAATAGCCGTTGAAGAGCAAAGCATTATGCTGTATCCAAACCCTACAAGTCAATACATGCAACTCAATTATCGTTTGCGTAATGCTTGCCCCGTGCTTATTCGTTTATTTGATATTGCAGGAAGGGAAGTGGCAAGTGTCATACACCTAGGAGAAACAGGAGCAAACACAATGCGCATGGATTTGCAAAACCTCAAACCCGGACTGTATTGGGTGCAGGTAAATGAAGGGAAAGCTATTAAGTTGGTGGTGAATTAAGAGAAAGTAGGGGAGTTAAGTACAAGAACAATTTTTGAGCCCTTGTCAGATCTTTTCTATTCTGCTACCATCTGGGGTTTATTTGTAATACTTAACCTATACTTAGTGATTATGCTTTTTTAATATTTTTCATGTCTTAACTCTTTATTAAGCTGTGACAAAGAAAAAAGGTGAAAGTATTGCTAGAGCTATTCTTGATTTTTATAACGCCAAACCGGCAGTTAATCATACTCGCCAAGAAATGCTATACTAAAACCAAAATTTTCGTATAGAACTTCTAGCTTCAAACTTCAAATCCATTTCAAATTATACCTATCTTGCTGCCATAAAAAAAACAAGCCGTTGAAGTTTATTGAAGTTATTAAAATAGCCTTGCATTCCATTAGGGGTAATAAGACTAGGGCTACTATTACCGCGCTGATCATATCCATTGGTATTATGGCTCTTGTGGGCATACTCACTGCAATTGATGGTATTAAAGGTTCCATTAATGAAAACTTCTCCAATATGGGAGCCAACACGTTTAATATCAAAAACCGCGGAAGCAATATTCGTTTTGGCGGAGGAGGTAAAGCACCCAGAAGATATAAAGATATCAGCAGACAGGAAGCCTATGCATTTGTTAAAGATTTTACGTACCCATCTAAAACCTCCTTATCGGTTAATGCTTCTTTTGCAAGCACGGTGAAATTTAATGCTACTAAAACTGATCCCAATATCATGGTAATGGGTGGAGATGTAAATTACCTGGATGTGGCAGGTTATGAAATTGAATCGGGACGAAATTTTTCAGAGCGTGAGGTTGAGGCCTCATCGGGCGTGGTTATATTAGGCAAGGCTGTGGCCGATAAATTATTCAAAAGTCAGTCAGCTTTGGGTCATAGCCTATTGGTGGGCGGTGCACGCTACCGTGTTATTGGTACACTTAAAGAAAAAGGTTCAGCCATGGGATTTGGTGGAGACCGTCTGGTGGTGGTGCCACTGGAAAACGCAAGGCAGGTATTTGCCCGCCCCAATATGAGTTTTGTGATTACCGTTGCCATCACCGATGTGCCAAAAATTGATGCAGCTATTGAGGAAGCAACTGCGGTTTTTCGAAG
>JBIIGU010000071.1:0-5664 GCA_044236275.1 Bacteroidia bacterium
TCGATGGCTGTTTCATCTTGCTTTTCACATGAAGAGAGTAAAACCGGAAAAAAGAATCCAATAATTAAGCACTTAAATAAAGGGATTCTGTTCATGTTGAGTATAAAAGTAAAAGCTGCGATTGTCTTTATTATTAATGTCCTGCAATTTTAGCTATTGTTGATTTGTTTTTTAAATGGCTCAAGCCTATATTGTACAGGCATTCATACCAACTACATTTTATGCTATTAGCCAAACGTATTAAAGCAATTCGGGAGCACAAAGGCTTTGCCCAAAAACAGGTAGCTGATAGGATAGGTATTGAACAAGCCACCTATAGCGGTTATGAACGCGAGGCAGGAAACTTAAAATTCAATACAATAGTAAAAATTGCCGATGCTTTAAATTGTTCCATACCTTTTTTGGTTGACATAAATGCGAATACGCTAAACGAAGAGGAATGGAAAACAATAACTAAAAATAATAAATAACCATTCTTGTGCTTTGTCAAAGCGACATTACCGGAATAAGTGCTTACAAGCGTTTGAAGGATTTAAGCCAGTGGTGTAAAAAAAGACCAAACAGGTTGGTCTTTTTTATTTATTTAAAATTGAAACATAACGCTCAATGGCTCCCAGCTCATAGGCAGCTATCAACTGCATAAAATCAATTTTGCTGCCTCCTGTTTGTACCTTTTCGAGCGCATTGTAGTATGCCATGCGGCTTTTGCTATCTCCTTTTATATTGGCAATCACATAGCCGTGTTTCAGCAATATCAGATTCATCACCAGGCGCGAAGTGCGGCCGTTGCCATCCACGAATGGATGAATGGTTACCAGTCGTTCATGCATTTCGGCAGCCAATAGCACCGGATGCATGCTGCGCTTATGGGTTTCATACCAAATGAACAGGTCTTCCATTTGCTTGGGCACCAAATAAGGCGCAGGTGGTGTATGGCTACTCCCTTTTATCATTACCTGTACGCTGCGATAGCGGCCAGCGTTGGCCTGATCAATACCCCGCAGAATAAGGTTATGAATAGCCAAAACCTCCCGTTCATTGATTTCGGAATGTTTATCAATCAGGTATTTCACATAATTTATGGCCTCCTTGTGATTAATAGCTTCCAGATGCTCGCGCATACTTTTTCCACTAATAGTAAGTCCTTCGTTAATGACCAGGTCTGTTTCTTTGAGCGTAAGCGTATTGCCTTCTATACGGTTACTTTCAAACGTATACTCCAGTTCAAGCGCCTGTGCAATGCGGTAGCTGTCAAACTCACGAAGTGTGTTCAGTTTCTTTTTACATGCATCTATTTCCTTCAACACCGATTTTATGGCTTTAGGTATGGGTACTTTAGCCCCGGACGAGTGCTTCATTTTCAATTCAGCTTCTGCAGCCATCATGGCTTCGAGGGCCAATGCATCATCTCCTATTTCATAGATAATTTTTTCTTTAAGCCACTGCACCAGTAAGTCATTCGTATTCAAGCCAAGGAGCGAAGCCAGTTTAATCACCTGCTCACGGGTGGGCTTCCGGGCTCCGCTTTCAAATTTGCTTACCAAAGCCTGATCAATATTCAACTCCTTCGCTACTTCACGCACAAGCAAACCCTTTTTTTCACGAGCCGATTTGATTAGATTTTTCATGGCAATACTTAAAATGTCATGACAAAATTAGTCCTTTTGTGTTGGATTCAAAAATTTTTTTGAATCCTGAATAAAAAGAGGTCAGCAATGGCTCGTGGAAAATGATAAACCAAGTGGGTAAATGATGGAATGATGAACTCGCCTCACAAACCTTACCTGCATGGATAAAACAGAAGTAAAGAGGCAGCAGGCACTACTTTAATACAACAAGTGCTTCTTACCGGATTTGCGCCATCCGGCTTTGCTTTTGTGTGGCGTAAAACAAATAAACAAATCTGCCTGAGACTGATGCTTAACAAAAATTATTTTCTTCTGTGCTTGCGATTGATAATCTACAAAATGCCAAAGGCCCTCATTGCCGCTTGCTTCGCTTCTGTATTTGGTTTTGTATACCAGCAAATCAGCGCGGCTTTCAAAGTCTACCACAAATACTTTTACATCTGCCTGCGACTGGTAATTAACCGTAAAAATGGTTTGAGCGGATGTATCTGAAACAAGAATTAGTATACTACTAAATAATAATATGATTTTCATCCGCAAAACTTTACAAACCACAACCCTTATTTTCTTGCAATCACATAAATATCCCAGGTAAAATCAAGCCTATCGTTAGTGAGATAGAAATCCTTTGATGTAATATGAAGGGTATCGTTATTGTTATCTTTTAAATCCTTGCGCATTAAAGTGGTTAAAAAATTATAGGGCTTAACCAGCCACGATGCAGGAACCATTTTATGAATGCCCAGCGGATCTAAACGCAGGATTTTTTTTGCCCAACGGGCATTGTCTTCATAATACTTATTTACCTTTTCATTGCCCTGTAAGCCTTTAAGCTCAATATATGTAAACACAGATGAAATTTCTTTCTGCATTTCATCAAAAGTATATTCATGCACATGGAAAGGATTGCGCGCTATACTCATTTTAATATTGGGCGTGGTACATAAAAATACGCCTCCGGGCTTGAGCACACGGTACACCTCCTTTATAAAACCCACCCTATCGTGTATATGCTCAATAAACTGAAATGCTGTTACCACCTCCATACTGTCTGTATCCAGCGGAAGGGGCGGCACAGAGCCCGATTTAAATGTGAGATTGGTTTTAGCCTTATGCTTGGCTCTAGCGTGTGCTATGGTAGCTTCGCTATAATCTACTCCAACTGTGCTTAATGTGTAATCTGCCAAATATTGTGTGCCATAACCATCTGCACAACCAATATCAGCGGTTTGTTTTCCCTTCACATATTCACGTGCAAACTCATAAGCATAAAAACAACGTTGCACCGTTACGTTATTGCTATCTTCAAAACTGGGTCTTTCTCTATCGAACATATTTATTGATTTATGCCGCAATTAAACAACGGCTGCACAAGGCTAACAAAAATAAACATTTCCTTAACTTGCCCTAAATTTTAGAGACGATGGACTTAAAAAAAGTAATTGGCTTTTTGAAGCAACTTAAAAAAAACAACAACAAGGTGTGGTTCGATACACATAGAAAAGAATATGAATTGCTTCGCAAGGAATGGATTGGATTAACACAAATGTTTATTGATGCGATTGCCAAGTTTGACCCCGCTGTTACGGGTGTAGAGCCCAAAGATTGTATATTTAAAATAAATAGAGATGTTAGATTTTCAAAAGATAAATCGCCCTACAAAACCAACTTTGGTATTGCTATAAACAAAGGTGGCAAAAAGGCCCCCTTTTGCGGATACTACCTGCACATAGAACCCGGAAATTGTTTTATTGCAGGCGGGGCATACATGCCCGAAGCGGCAATGCTGGCTGCCATCAGGCAGGAAATAGATTACAATACGGATGCTTTTGAAAAAATTATTTCAGATAAAACATTTAAAAAGCTTTTTGGTAGTTTGAGTGGCGAGAAACTTGCCAGGCCACCAAAAGGCTATGATGCAAACAACCCTGCAATTGAGTACCTAAAGCACAAAAGCTTTTTAGCCGAAATGAAATTAGACGAAAAAAGTATTGGCAATGAAGCTATCTTTAAATCCATTATACAGGGCTTTAGAGCTATGCAACCCCTGGTGGCTTTTTTGCAAGAGGCTCATGCATCATAAAAAAGGCTGCCCTTAAAAGCAGCCTTTGGTTTGATTAATTGGTTTATTATTTCCCTTTAAATGCGGCAGGACGTTTATTTAAAAAGGCCTGCGTTCCTTCTTTAAAGTCTTCACTGCCAAAAAAGTTCCCAAACTCATTTATCTCCACATTGTTTCCGTCAAGTTTCTTCTCATAGTATGCATTTACGCAACGAATAACCGATGATATGGCTAAAGGCGATTTGGTTTTAATTTTGTTTAGAATCTCTTCGCATTTGGGGATAAGTTGATCCAGCGGCACCACATGGTTCACCAACCCCAATCGGTGAGCCTCCTGCGCATTGATAACATCTGCCGTCATTAATAATTCCAAAGCGCGTCCACGACCAATTAGCTGAGCCAAGCGCTGGGTTCCTGCATAGCCAGGCGTAATACCCAAGTTTACCTCCGGCTGACCAAACTTAGCGTTTTCTGATGCAATACGAATATGGCATGACATGGCCAACTCATTGCCACCGCCAAGAGCAAATCCGTTTACTGCAGCAATTACTGGCTTAGGGCTCTTCTCAATAGCATTTAATACGGCATGCCCTTCTGCACTCATACGGGTGCCTTCCTCAATATTAAAATTAGCAAACTCTTCTATATCGGCACCTGCTGCAAAAGCTTTGGGGCCGGCACCAGTAATAATTACCCCTTTTACCGCATTGTCTTCATAAGTGCCAAGCACAGCATTTTTAATATCGGTAAGGGTTTGAATGTTTAAGGCATTCAGTTTACTCTCACGATTTATGGTGATGTAAAAGATTTCGTTTTCTGTTTTGGTTAAAATGGTTTGATACATAGGTGAAGTAGTCATGTTTCTGTTTAGATTTTTGCTATATAATATGCTTGTTGCTCTCAATAAAAAGCGATGCAAGGTTAAGCGTATTTTTTAAAAAAAACAGAGGTGGAATACGGTTTTTTTGTGCACAAACAAGCGCACTGAAAATCAGTTGATACGATTGGTTGCTACCCAATTTTTTATATAATCTGAAATTTCATGGGTATGCGCTCCGGGTGCAAACAACTTGCCAACACCCATTTGTTGCAGGGCTTTCATATCATCATCAGGAATGATGCCTCCGCCCGTAAGCAACACGTCTTGCAGGCCTTCTTTTTTCATTAATTCTATCATTTTAGGGAAAACCGTATTGTGTGCGCCTGAAAGAATACTCACGCCAATTACATCTACATCTTCTTGTAAGGCTGCCTGCACAACCATTTCAGGGGTTTGGCGCAGGCCGGTATAGATTACTTCCATGCCTGCATCTCTTAATGCGGTAGCAATAACTTTTGCTCCTCTGTCGTGCCCGTCTAATCCTACCTTGGCAACTAATACGCGTATAGGTCGGTTCATGTGTTCTGTTATTTAATTCGCCTCAGATGAAGCGGTTTTTCTTTTGAAACATACTTTTCAAACAGGAAATTAAGGCTTTCTTCTCCCATTTTAAAAACCACGGTAGTGTCGGATGCAGAATGCTTCAGGTTGCGCATCTTCACTTCATTGGGCACCACTATTCTTTTATAAGAACCATCTGATTGCCTAACGAATGTTTCACTAACAAAAAGCTTAAATAGTTTTTCGCTGTAGTCCGCATTGTCTTCTATACTATAAAAATACAGATTATTCTTATCAGCCTTCACTACTGAAACGGTCCACACGTTTGGTATATTTTCATCCCTCTGGCTCAGTGCATAATATTTGCCAAACTTAGAAAACACCACAGTATCGCCAAGTATAAGCGGTTCGCCTCCTGCTTTTGAGCCGGGTATAGGCATAATTCGATCGGCCATTATCCTTACAGCAGCACTGTCTTTTTTAAACATATAAAGTATAGCAGGCTTCTCATGGAAATAATACGCTCCGTGCAATTCGGAAGGAATGCTGCTGAGCTTCTCACCCGGATAACGATCGAAGTGCGCTGCACAACC
>JBIIGU010000072.1:0-5648 GCA_044236275.1 Bacteroidia bacterium
GGAAGCAACGAAATGTTTCGGATTTTCCTCCAGTAAAAGACTCTCATGCTTGATATAAACCTATTGCCATATTGATATTTTTCACTACTTCCGTTTATGCGATAGGTGGCATCAGTATTTAAGCCCCAATTTTTGTATCGGATTGTGTATATTACATTCACATTATAATCCCAGGTGCCAGTTCCTGTTTGTATACTTGCAGGCCTGTCAGAACGGAATTTGCCCGTTGGTAATTTAACACCTCCTCCAATCATTAATGTATTGCGTAATGCGAAACGGCCACTATCGCCCGTATTTATTAGAATATAGTTAGCAGATAGCGTGGCATCGGATAAGCCATTATAATAGGTGGCGGTGCCTTGATCAATTCTTATATTGTTTTGCCAAGGCAAACTGGCAAATACTACAATTCTGTTGGTCATATAAAACCTTCCCCAAATTTCATATCGGTTTAGTTTTTCCTTAAAGTTAGGATTCTCTTTCGGGAAAAGGGTTGGTGTATGTCGCATATCAAAATTGCTTTGCATCATGCGCACGCCAATAAAATGCCTGTTAAATTGGGGTAAAATTCCAAAGTAATTAGCATTTACGGAACATCCGCAAGCATCACACGCATATGTCTGAATAGGATACAGATTTAACCAAATCCATAGAACTACTCCTGTTATGAAACAAGTTTGATGAATTGCTCGAAATGATTTCACTTTTATTTAATCAGTTTTGTGAGGTGAATCTTTCCATCAATAACACTTTGTACAACATAACACCCGCGTTGCCATTCACTTGTAACAATTTCTACATTGGTGTTTACTGTATTTTCCCAAACAACCTGACCAAGTTGATTGCAAATACGCACAAAAACAGGGGAGTGCTGGTTAGTATTAATCGTAAGTTTATCAGATACGGGATTAGGAAAGATAGATATATGTTCGGTTGCAGAAGTAGAACGTTTAGTTAAACCAGTTGGCACCTTTTGTATATCAAACATAGCAGCAAAGCCTAACGAACTTGCCAAGGCTAGCTTTTCTCCATCAGGGCTAATAGCTACGCCATTTAACGAACCTAAGGTGGTTAACTCAATAGTATGAATGAGTTTATAATTGGTACTGTTCCATAAATGCGCTTTTCCTTGTGCACCGCTTGTTGCAAACCAACTACCATCCGGAGCAATTGCCAAGCCACTGCCGTTTGTACTATGTGCGCTAAATGTTGTGTCAGTCTCCCAGTTATTTGTGTGATAACTCCTAAATTGTCCATTTTGACCTATACAAAACAAGCGCGTGCCATCCTCATTAAATGCAATACTTCTAACAGGCACAAATTGTGCAAATGCTGCAATATTCCGAATCATATTTCCTGTGGTATCCCAAATTCGTATTGAACCATTTTGAGATCCGGTTGCAATCAAGTCGCCCTTAGCAGTTGTTGTAATAGCATACATATCAATGTGCGTACCAAATGCCCGGGTTTGCATGCTTGTTGTAAGGTTAAAAACCCTTATCGAATCATCAAACCCTGAAGTGATAATGGATTGATTATCGGGTGAAAAAGTAAGAGCAAGCGAAGCGTTGCTGCGGGTGTTTACCTGTGCGATTTTTTTCGGTGGATTTACCGTGTAATCAAATACCAGTAAAATGCCAAACTCTTCCATAATGGCAAATCGTTCGCCATTAGGTGAAAATTTAACATCCATAAAACACATCAATGTCGAATCGTTGTAGGTCCATTCTTCGGAACCGGTTAATGTGTTATACAGCCTGGCATAAGCGTTATGGCAATTGGTGCCGGCTAAGAGTTGCTTGCCGTTTTTTGAAAATGCTACGCTATTGCATCCGTTTCCTTCAGGGTGTACTTTTCTTACCCAAAGTGTATCGGGTGGTGCTGCAAAAGTCCACATTGCAGCATGGAGGTAACATATGGTTACCACCAGTCTATTAAATTTCATAATTTTTGTAATTTAACTGATTGAAAGGAAAAACTAATCAAAAGAAAAGCCAATTATAATCAGTTAACTGCGTGGCGGATGAAATACAGAAAATATAAAGTCACTGGAAATAACTCTATCTGTTAAAGGGGATAGTATAAACAAATCAAAATAAGCAGGCTCAGGCAAAATGGAGGTATGATTTTGCTGTATAAGTGGTTGCACATCTTGAAGTTTGATGAGTGGTATGCTTTGCTCTTTGTTTTGATCTTCTTCAATTTGATTAGCCAAGTAACATTGCCCTTTACAAACGGAAACAGCATCAAAACGGTTAATGCAAAGATTTTCGGATATATAATCCTGCTGCAAATAGAATGAGGTTATTATCCAAAGGCTGGTGGTGCTTTGGATTATAAATGTAATTAGAAAAAAAATGGCGAATGCCTTTTTCATTTATGCCACAAATCTAGTATTAAAATTGCTCTTTCAACAGATTTTTTATGTCAGATTTTAAACGTTCTGTTTCATTCGGATTCATTCCGTCATATACACCTCTTATGCGTTTGAACTTATCAACCAGCAATAGCGCGGCACTATGCACATACCCCCCAGCTGCGTTGCTGTCTGGATAAGCGGTAGAGAAGTACCCTTTTTCTGCCAATGAAAATATTTCCTCTTTAGTGCCTGTTACAAAGTGCCATTTGTCTGCGGATACTCCTAAATTTTCAGAATAGTTTTTTAACCTCTGAATACTATCATTCAATGGGTCGATCGTGTGAGAGATATAAAGTATATGAGGATTTGATTTATAGGCCTCATAAACGTTCATCATTTCGTTTGTCATTCTGGGGCATACAGTAGGGCAGGAGAGGAAAATAAAATCAGCTACATATATTTTACCTTCAAACGTTTTGTTGGTTACCTCTATGCTGTCTTGATTAACAAATTTAAAATCAGGAATAGTTGGGTATAGAGTGTCATTTCCAATTATTGTTGGATTACCCAAAATAGGAAGTTTATCGTTTTTGCTTGTACAGCCTATCAATATTAAACATGCACATAGTATAATTGATACTGTTTTCATGCCACGAAAGTAAGAAAACGGTGCCAAAAACGGCTTTTTGCTATGTTGAAGATTTATCTCGTTCGGAAATCCAAGACATCTTTTAAACTATTTCTGATTTTTGGTTTGCATCACCTCTTTTTAAGGGCGCTCATTGCTAACCTTGCTCATCATACCAGCTATAATCGTTCTTTCAATTTCAATTACAATCAAATTCGTCAACACAACATAATCTGATTGCTCGGGTTTCTAATATAACATACCAAAATTATTACGTATAGCAGCGGGCTGATGTACCGAAAAGCCATCATCATAATCCCGATAATGGTCTATCCTTAATAGCTGCAGCAAGCTTCCCTGAAATTCAGCTCAAACATTCAACATTGGCTCAAATTGAAGTAAAACTTTGTTTGGCCTAATTTATTGAACAGTATTATTCGTTTCTAAATTCAGAAACGACCGGTAACGCATTATTATTAAAATCAAATAAAGCTTGATTTTCCCAAGGTGAGGCAGATGTAGATTGATTGCCCTTCCATGCAATCAATTCGGCTCCCCAATAACAAAAGCCAATGCCATTTTCACTGGCTCGAATGATGCTTTTAATATCATGAATAAATTTTCTTTGCCCATCTTTAGTTGCCGGATAATCGGGTAAAATAAGCTGATTGTCTTGCCCAACAATATTATTTGTCCAATCATTCCAGCCAAGTGTAAATGGATATGCAGTTTCTGCAATTACAATAGGCTTGCTAAAGGTTTTACCCAATTCTTGTATTGCCAGATTAAGTTCTGTTAATGATTTTCCGTGCCAAATGGGGTAATAAGATAACCCAATAATGTCATAATCTATAGAAGTAAACTTTTTAAAGAACCAATTAGATTGCTGTATTCCTGCATAATGTAAAATGATTTTGCAATTCTTTGAATGTTGTCTTACAGCTGAACACCCTGCTGCTATGAGACTTAAAAAATGATCTTGATTTACAATATTGCCTACCGGGTGAAGAAAGCCCGTATTGATTTCATTCCCAATTTGAACATAATCCGGATAAATTTCTTTTACCACTTTTTGGGTATAACTGTATACACTGTCTTTGAGTGATGCAAGACTTAATCCTTGCCAAATTTCTGGTGTTACTTGGTTTGCCGGATCAGCCCATGTATCTGAATAATGTAGTGTTAGCCAAATTTTGAACCCATTGGTCTTCAATATTTGTGTAAACTGTTTCACTTCATTAAAACCAGAATGTTGATTGGTTGGATTAACCCACATTTTTAATCTTATTGTATTTACACCACTTTCTTTAAGTATTTTTAATAAATCCTTTTGGTTGCCATTTAAGTCTTTAAAAATTGCATTGGAACTGGATATTTCAGGGTATTGTGAAATATCTGCAGCAGAAATAAGATCTTTTGTTGCAAGTAAATTCTGTTCATCTTCTTTACAAGAAATAAAAAACAACAACAGAACCAATAATAGTTGACTTGCTCGTTTCATCATTGAATACTGGCAGCGATTCAGGGTGTTTACAAAGTTCGTAATTTAAATCCAAAATCATCATAACAACAACTCATTGCTTGGTCTTCAAAATACCATATCGAAATATTAAACATAGCAATAGGCTAATGTATTACCATCTATGCACTCCACTATATCTTGGGTAGATTTAATTTTTTCTGCAATAACAACAACCAATTGCTTCCGTTATTGCCATTGTATGCAGGGGTATATTTGCAGCATGGATTTTGCTTTTTTTATTCAAACCCCAAATCTCTTATAATTTTTTCTATCTGCCAATCTTCAACCGGGTTGTACTCATTTTTAAGGTCGGCTGTAAATACCTTAGCAAGGGTTTGCCAATATACTGCTGTTAACCCACCTCGGTAATCCTTAAGCAACGAGTAGGTGTCTTTTCCTGTTTCACGGTGTATAAGCTTAATCAACAATTTGCCCTGTGTAATGGTCATATTCACCAAATCATCCATAAACTGCTCTTTAATGGATTCTTCGGTGCGTTTCAGGTATTCTTTCTTCGCCTTTTCGGTTGGCAGCATTTGCAGGTTTTGCTCCATCATCTGCATTCTAAATCCGGCCATCTTTGCATATGGCAATACTTTTTTCACATCTCTAACCAGTTTTTCATAGCGCTTTTGGTACTCAGGGTCGCGCTGGGCTTCTTTAATAAACTCCGGCAGCAATACTTTTTTAAGGGTATCGCCAGGTATACTATCGGTTTGCTGTGCGCCAGCAGTAAGTGCAATGAGCAAAATAAGCAGTGTGGCAATGGTTTGTTTCATGTGCGGGTGGTTAGTCAAAAATAACATAAAAATTAATCGGTTAGAAAAAACGCTACCCTGCGGTTATTGCTTCGGCCTTCTTCCGTTTCGTTGCTGTCTATAGCATCTGCTGAGCCTTTGCCTTCATAACTGATGCGTTCCGGTTTTACCCCTTTTCTTATCAGATACTCTGCAACAGCCTTTGCCCTTGCAACAGATAGTGCCATGTTGCGTTCATCGCTTCCGGTATTATCGGTATAGCCAATTATATTTACCTTCTTTTGGCTGTTGTTATACATAATCACCACCAAACGGTTCACTTCTTTATAAGCCTCCGGTTTAAGTGTAGCATCATCTGTATCAAAGTTCAGGTTGCGCAGC
>JBIIGU010000205.1:0-3369 GCA_044236275.1 Bacteroidia bacterium
AAAATTTGCACACACATCTGCTGCAGCGCTTCGAAATACCGGTTTAATTAATACTTCTTCAAAATTTAAACCGGTTGAGCGTAAGATATTTGGCACCTCATTGTTCTTTACCTTATACAAAATTGATATCTCGGAATTTACAGTTAAACCTTCTTTTGATGGAAGCCCCAGATTAAGTTCTAAATTGATTGTTCGAACAGGTATGGTAATAATTGTTGACACAAATGGGTTGTAAAAACGGGGTCCGGGCTCAATTACGGTATTCGTAATTCTCCCTAGTGTTCTTTTTACAGCTACTTCATCCTGGAAAACAATTCTGCAACTGGTTGCTGACATCAATGCCAGTCCCATCAAAGAAAAATAAAGGTTTCTCATAAATTATATATTGTTACAAAAGAGTCTACAAAAAGCTTACCAACCTTTGTTTTAAACTATGGTTATTATCTATATGCTCAAGTTATATTGATATACATGAAATTAATAAGGTTCATTAAGTATTTGCTTCTAAGTAATTGTTGAGTAAATAACCGAATTACTAAAGGTGCAGTCTTTCTATAAATTTGTTATCATTGCGCTATATAAATGAATAGGAGCCTTACTGACGGAATCAATGTTTTATCCAAGCTAAATGGCAAGCGTTTACTCAACGTGATAAAGCTTTTTACCAGTTATTATTTGTCAAAATCTACCGGAAAAGTGGTGCATTGGGGTAAGCCATTAAGTATGGAAATTGAGCCTACTACCAGTTGTAATCTTCGCTGCCCTCAATGCCCCAGCGGTTTAAGAGAGTTTAGCCGCAATACAGGTATGCTTAATCTTGATTTGTATAAAAAGATAATAGACGAGATACATGAAGAATTGGTGTGGCTAATTCTTTATTTTCAGGGGGAGCCTTTTTTAAATAAGCAGTTTCTTGAGTTTGTAAGCTATGCATCAGCCAGAAATATTTATACGGCTACTTCAAGCAATGCCCATTATTTTACCGATGAAATTGCAAAAGCAACGGTTGAAAGTGGTTTGGATAGGCTAATTATTTCTATTGATGGCACTACTCAAGATACCTATGGAAAGTATAGAGTAGGTGGTAAACTGGATAAAGTAATAGAAGGAACAGAGAGGCTACTTTACTGGAAAAATAAACTCAATAAAACAACGCCTCACATCATTTGGCAATTCATTGCCTTTAAGCATAATGAGCATCAGATACCTGAGATTAAAGCACTGGCAAAAAAAATTGGAGTAGATGAGCTGGGTATTAAGACGGCTCAAATTTATGACTATCAAAATAGTGTTGACTTCATACCTGAAAACAAAGATTTGAGCAGATATGAGAAACTTCCTGATGGGAGTTATCGCATCAAGAATAAATTACTCAACCAATGTTGGCGTATGTGGCGTGGTAGCGTTATTACCTGGGATGGTTTGGTTGTTCCATGTTGTTTTGATAAGGATGCAACACACCGCTTTGGAGATGTGAGCACCGATTCTTTTCAGCAAGTTTGGCGTAGTGACAAATACAATGTATTCCGTCAAGCCATTCTGAAATCTAGAAGAGAAATTGATATATGCACCAATTGCACCGAAGGTACCAAAGTGTGGAATTAGGCTACAGGTTCGTAATGAGCATACCTCAGGGCAATTTCATCAAGCACTGAATTCAGCACTTCTTTATTTTGCAGGGTTACCAATTGGGTGCGAAATCCTTTGAAATTGTCTAAGCCTCTGAAGTAGTGCGTATAATGTCTGCGCATCTCAAAAATGCCAACTATTTCACCCTTCCAATCAATAGAGTGATTTAAATGCTGACGGCAAACTTCTACACGTTGCTCTATGCTAGGGGCAGCCAAGTGTGTTCCTGTTTTAAAATAATGCTTAATCTCATTAAAAATCCACGGGTATCCAATTGCAGCACGGCCAATCATAATCCCATCTATACCATAGCGATTGCGGTATTCCAAGGCCTTTTCCGGTGAATCAATATCGCCATTGCCAAAAATGGGTATCTGTATACGTGGATTGTTTTTAACTTTAGCTATCAGGCTCCAATCGGCTTCGCCTTTATATAGCTGTGCGCGTGTTCTTCCATGAATGCTAAGCGCTTTAATACCTACGTCAAATAATCGTTCTGCTACCTCCTCAATATTTTTACTGTTTTCATCCCAGCCTAAGCGAGTTTTAACTGTTACAGGCAGTTTGGTAGATTTTACAACAGCCTGTGTTACCTTTACCATTTGTGGTAAGTCTTTTAAAATGCCTGCGCCTGCGCCTTTGCAAACCACTTTTTTAACCGGGCATCCAAAATTAATATCAAGTAAATCAGGTTCTGTTGCATCTACAATCTGTGCAGCCATAGCCATTGATTCTTCGTCACCACCAAATATTTGTATGCCAACAGGCCTTTCATAATCAAAAATATCCAGTTTCTTTTTGCTTTTAATGGCATCACGAATTAGGCCTTCAGATGAAATAAACTCAGTATACATCAGATCTGCTCCGTTTGCTTTGCATACTGCTCTGAATGGAGGATCACTTACATCTTCCATTGGAGCTAGCAACAAAGGAAATTCACCTAGTTCTATTTTATCAATCTTTACCATGTATATTTGCGCGGCAAAAGTACGTAAATGATTCAAAACCTTCCTAACAACCAGAATCCGGTTCTCTTTTTTGTTTCCCGTATGTTTATACTGGGTGGCATGGTGCTGGTATTTTCTTTTACGTTCCTAGGGCTTGGCATGTTTATATCTCGTTTTTTATTTGGGGTTGATTTGTTTTCAAACCCGCATTTAATGAATGAAATGCGCACCAATACCCAGGTGTTAAGAACCATGCAGCTTAGTCAATCGCTTTCTGCGTTTGGAGGGTTCTTGCTACCTGCTCTGTATTTTCCGCGCTCATTTGGGATGCCTGCCGTTTCTTTCCTCAAAGCAGAATATGTGGGTAACATTTCTTCTTGGTTTTGGGTGCCAACTCTATATCTAATTGCAACTCCTTTCATTGGTTGGATAGTTGAATTAAATGAGGCAATTCAATTGCCTGAATCATGGTCTATACTGGAAGCCAAACTTAGGGCGGCTGAAAACGCAGCGTTAGAACTGACCAAGGCCTTTGTAAGTAATGAAAATGGAAGCTCAATTTTTGTTACACTGCTTGTAACTGCAATTATTCCTGCTGTAGCAGAAGAATTTTTATTTAGAGGAGCTTTGTTGCAGCTCATGTTTTATTGTTTTAAAAACAGACATATTTCTATATGGATTGGTGCTGTATTATTTAGTGCATTTCATGGTCAGTTTTACGGATTTTTACCACGCATGCTGTTAGGCGCATGCTTAGGTTATCTGGTAATAGCTTCCGGTAGCATTTGGCCTG
>JBIIGU010000073.1:0-5614 GCA_044236275.1 Bacteroidia bacterium
TCAAGCCATTCATGATTTGAAGAAGTTACTTTCTGAACTCCAACAGCATCTAACACACGCCTATGGCCTTCCATAAAACGTTCACAGAGCTCAGGATGATCGATTGCACGAAAAGCGCGAATTTTAACCATTTAAGGATAGGCTAAGGGGATTAGAGTAGATTTTATGCAGCAATTTAACAAATATTTACCTATCCTGTTTTTATTATCTCATCAATATCTATATAAAAGCGGCCGGAAGGAATACTCCTACCCAGAAGTATTTTTCTCAAGATATCACAAGCAGCACCAGCGCCAAGAAATACTGATGATGCCAATTGCGGCCATGTAATAATACTTCTGCCAAGCTGTTTCATGGATTCTTTAAGTTCTGCTGAAGTATTTTCGAATGAAACTAATCGCTTTAAAAGTTCTAAGCGCTCAACAGGGTGCAACAGCTCTAAGTGAAACAGTTCTTTTTCTGCTACAATTCCATGAAAAATTGGCCTTTCCTGTTCCTTATCGAATCTTTCGATATCAATCATTCCTCTATCATTTGTGTCCATTAAAACAGGAATGCCCAAAGTGCGTGCTTTTAGCCTGCTTTTAACCTTAATTTCCAGATTATCGCACACCTCAACCAATGCATCTAGTGTGCCATTTTCATCTTGCAAAAACCCATCTAGGTTATCATCTGTAATACCATCGGGAAAAACTTTAACCTTCATATACGGATCTATTTCTGCAATCAATCGTGCTGCCAGAATTGCTTTAGAATCACCTAGATTATGCACCCCTGCTCGAATTCTATTCAGATTGCTCAACTCTATATCATCATGATCTGCTATTCTAATTTCGCCCGCAATACGCTCTGTTGCAATAGCAATAGTAAGCGCCTGACCAACTGAAAGGCCAATAACCCCAATTTTCTTACTAAATAACCGTTTTTGTTCCTCTGCTGTTATTTTTATCCTATTTCGGTTGGTGCGCACATCAATAAACTTATCTTCTGGCAACAAATGAACAATAGTATTTAACCAGGGATAGTAGACCCAATTCCCATAACGCTTAAGTGAAATATCGTTTGTTATAATAGCAACCTGTTCATTCAGCTGCTCTGCGGTATATCGAGCAGAAGGATTGTTAATGGCTATCCATTGATGTAATTGATTTAAGATGGTATCAGCAAAAACAATATGGTTATTCTTACTTAATTCATCAAACCTAGATGCATCTTTGGCATTTACAATATTCAGAATTTCAGGCTTATACTGCTCAATAGTCATCATTTACTGGGTGTTGTTAATTACTTAAATTTATTACTTTTGCTATGGTTATGTATTAATCACATTTAATTGCAAAACAAATGTCGGACAAAATAAAGATAATATATGTAGATGATGAGGAAAACAACTTATCATCCTTTAAAGCCACATTTAGAATAAAGTTTGATGTATTGACTGCAATAAGCGCTGCAGAGGCAATTGCGCTTATGAAAGAGCATCCGGATTTGGCCATTATCATTACAGATCAACGCATGCCAGAAATGACAGGTGTAGAATTCCTAGAATCTATTATTGATAAATATCCTGAACCCATAAGAATATTATTAACCGGGTACTCTGATATGGGTGCTGTTATTGATGCTGTTAATAAAGGTAAAATTTACCACTACTTGAGTAAACCATGGAATGAAGAAGAATTGATTACGACTATTAATAACGCCTATAAGCTATATGTGGAACGCATAAACGAACGCGTTCTGAACGAAAAGCTAATGCGCTCCAATGATCAGCTAGAGTTTTTATTAAGACAAAAGCTGCTATCATAACTTTGATAATCCTGATTATTTCAAGTCCTTCTCATTTTTACGCTTGAAATCTTCTTTGTCTTTTTCCATTTGATCCATTTTCTTTTGCTGCCTTCTTTTCTCTTCCTCAGCTTTCTGGGTACTGTTGCAAGCAATAATGCTTATGGCGCATGCTACTAGAAATAATTTAACTGTCTTCATATGGTTAGAGTTATCCAAAAATACTGCCAAATCCTATTTTAGCCAAACCTCGGTAGCACCTCCACCATATTTTAAAGGATCAGCATCTTTAAAATCCTTTACCCAAGTTTTGCTTGCGCCTAGCAAATTTCTAATCTTATTCTTTAGAAAATGATTACCTACACCATGTATGAAAATAATCCTCTGTTTTTTAAGCACGAAAGACTGCTCAAGCGCTTTCCCTGCAGTCTGCATCTGAATGGATACAATATCTGATGCCGAAAGTCCTTTAAAGTCTTGGATTAGTTTTTCAGCGTGTAAATCAATTTCAGTATCAAATAATAAGCCCTTGGTAATAATATTTGGTGGATTAACGGCAGATGATGCCGAGAAATCATGATTTTTTAATTTGGCAATGTCGGTCGTAGTCAGTGGATCGTCAATTCTAAAGCATATCGCCTGTTTATTTAGGAAGTAACATGTTTTAAAAGCAGCAAAGAATTCCTTTTGTGATATTTTGAATTGCTTGTAGAGTGCATGTTTGATGGTTCCTTCGTGCTCAAGAGGCAAAAAACTTATCTGAAAAAAAAGATTGCTCCATTTTTGAAAATCGTCAATATGCAGGCGTGCCAACTTAATTGTTTCTTCCAACTCTGCTTCATTCCTCCACTTAAGATGATACTTTTTATCTTGGTAACAATAAACTGCTACCTGAATGCAGTCTGTCTCTGAATTATGCAGGTAACAATCATACTCTGTATCCGTTTGCCTATCAAATGCAATATGAATTCCGTAGTGTATTTTAACAAAATGTGGTTTGGTGGTGGGTGCCTTTACCTCTTGCGGTTTGGTAAAGATATCGTTTATCTTCACTATTTCTGAAACCAAAACCGGTATTTCAAAATCATCTTCAATTGTAACTCCAGCAGTATTTCCTTCCAAACGAGTGACCACACCTTGCATGTTTTCGTTTACAAATCTAACTCTATCACCAAGATAAAATTTGCTCATCGTTCTGCCTCAATTAGAATTTCCCTTAGCCTTGTGCCTATGGTTCTAAGATAAAGCGCTGCTATTTCACTTACATTGTTTTCAGGACCGGCCTTTATGGTTAGTGCTTCTGCACGTATTAAATCTCCAGTCTTATCAAACAGATTATAATGAATTGTGTATTCTCTATGATAATCTTGCTTTAACCATTCTAAGGTATTTTTATTGCTTGTTCCTATTTCAAACTGCGTTATAAAGAGTATATAATTGTGGTTATACTTATGAAATAAGTAAGGAAAAAGCTCACGTTCTGTTATCATACCTAACATCACTGCAGAATCACAAAGCCAAAAGGTTTGGTCTTTTGCCTTTTTCTGATATTTCCGTATCAATATCTGTATTCGGCTATTTTCTTCTTTCCCTTTTGCCTTCATGTACTCTTGTTTATCTTTACTGGTGTAGGACGTGTATCTGGTAGAAGCATATATTCTGTTTAGATCCTTTTCGCCATCAAGACTATTGGCTCGCAGCAAATCAACAACATCATAAGAAGGAAGCAACTGATGATATACGTTTAGGTCCAGTTTATTCCTTAGCTCATTTCTAAGTTGCGGCTCACCCATTTTAGAAAACCTTGAAATATCAGGATCTGCATCGCTGAAATACATCATCGGCTGATAAGGAATAAGCAATATCTTAGATGAAAATTTTGAAGAATCCTGCGAAGGATTTGGGTTTGTGCCGGTTTGAGCATGGGCCGTGGCGACAAACGTAAAAAGTAAAGGCCAAAATATTTTCATCTGTCTATAAATTGATATAGACAAATTTAGTAGAATGCTTGACACAGTAATCCACAACTATTTGGCAATAAGTTGCCAAATGTCGTTTCCAAAAATCAGTACCATTAGGGTAAGTAGAATAATCATTCCAACTGTTTGAATTCGTTCCATGGCCTTATCACTAAGAGGTCTTCCGATAATCATTTCAATGATGAGCAAGACAACATGGCCACCATCCAAAGCAGGAATAGGAAGGATATTCATAAATGCAAGACCCAATGAGATGAGTGCAGTGAATAACCAAAATCTGCTCCAAATCCATTCACCACCATAAAATTTCGCAATACCAATTGGGCCTTGCACAGCCTTATTTGCCGGGATATCACCATTTATAATCCTGCCCCACCCTTTTACTTGTGCAGAAATTGTTTCAACAGCCTTTTTAACCCCAATAGGGAATGCGGCCAAGAATGCAGGCTGAATGGTATCATAGCGTAATGCTTCGGGATTAGGTGAAATTCCAATTTTACCCTCAGTAGTTACCTCTATTTGTGTAATGATTGTATCCGCATTCCTCAGCAAAGAAAATTGTGCCTGCCTGCCGGCCAATTCTTTCAGCGCAGACTGTAACAAATCGAAATATGGCACAGGGATGTTGTTGACTGCAAGAATGCGGTCTCCCGGTTTTATACCGGCTTTATCTGCAGGTAAACCGCTTACGGTTTCTGAAATGGTAAACTCAAAACGGGGTGAGAGGAAATCAAGTTTTTCTGACTCTGCGTATTCCTTTGCAAAGGTTGCAGGAAGCAAGATGCTCGTATCAATTCCATTTCTTTCTACTGTGTAGGTTGTATTCTCCCCCAATATCTCTGCCGAACTGAACGCGTTTTCAAAATAAATAATCTCTTTACCGTTTACACTCTTAAGTTTATCACCGTCTTTAAAGCCAACTTTTTCAGCCAAATCAGAAGCTACAATACCATGAGTAAGTGAACCATTGATGGTATATCTCTCGCCATAGTGATAGGACATCATGGCAAAAATGAAGATGCCTGCAATAATATTCATCACTACGCCACCAATCATCACAATCATGCGCTGCCAAGCAGGTTTGCTTCTAAACTCCCAAGGTTGTGCAGGTTGTTTCATGGCCTCTTTATCCATACTCTCATCAATCATGCCTGCTATTTTAACGTAACCACCAAGTGGCAACCAGCCAATACCCCATTCGGTTTCGCCACGCTTGAAACTAAAAAGTTTTTTACCCCAAGCATCAAAGAAGAGATAAAACTTTTCAACCTTTATGCCAAAAGCCCTTGCAGCCCAATAGTGGCCTAGTTCATGTAAAATAACCAAAATAGAAATGCCCGCAATAAGCTGGGCAGCCATAATAAATCCTTGCATTATTCTGTTTTAAAAAGTTTTGCGAAAATACAGATAAAAACGAAACAAGCGGTTTTTTCTAAATTATAGACATTGCTACTTCCCTTGTTTCCTTGTCTGTTTGAACATAATCATCCAGCGTAGGTTGGTTTATATACTTTACCTTTCTCATACATGCTTCATTCAAATCAGCAATCTGTAAAAATTTAATTTTGTCTTTTAAGAACGCATCAACAGCAATTTCATTTGCTGCATTTAGTATGCAAGCCATGTTGCCTCCTGCATTCATTGCTTCATAGGCAAGTGCCAAGTTTCTAAAGGTATCTAAATCGGGCACTTCAAATGTTAAGTTATTCACCTCTTTAAAACTCATACGCTTAAATGAGGAGGAAACTCTGTAAGGATAAAAAAAGGCATAATGTATGGGAAGCTTCATATCAGGCAAACCCATCTGAGCTTTAATACTTCCATCATTAAACTCAACCATGCTGTGT
>JBIIGU010000074.1:0-5603 GCA_044236275.1 Bacteroidia bacterium
GTCTTTGTATTTTTCGTTTTTTAGCGATTCTTTTCTCAGGTAAACCTCGGCACGTTCCTTATTCACTACCATTATTTTTTCTACATCATTGCTCATAATCATCTCAGTCTCTACCTTAAACCAGGTGGTCTTTAATGCCACATCCTGCGGCAAAAACTGTAGACCAATGAATATGGCGAAAATGATACCGTAAATCCAATAGAAATTAAATTTTGGAACCTGTGGCATTTTTGGTTTTTGATTCCTTTTATCTTTTGCAGGAGCAGGGCCCCTTTCTTTGTTATCTGACATTTATTTGAGTTAAAGTATGAATTATAATAAGCAAGAATAGCAACAATTTGTTTGATTGGCAAACACTGAGCTACGACACTTTTTTAGAGGCAGGCAGTGATGAATAAAACCAGGCTTTGTGAATGGGAATTTCAAAATCTGTTTTTAGCTGACTCAAGGTGGTAATTTGTTTGTTAAAGGTGGTGGAAGAAGAAGTGAGTTGTCCGGAATCAAGCATATCTGCCAATGCCTGTTTTTGAGTTATGATTAACCCCTCTGCTGTCATCACCTCAATTTGCAGTCGGTTAAATAGCAATATCCCTAAAGTATTTTCCAGTTTTTTAAAAAAGGCAACAGATTTATCAATACCGCAGCCACTGGCCGCATTCACTGATTCATTTAAAGCAAGTACGGGAAATATGTCATGAATAATATCAAATGCTGCATCCATTTTATGCTCATGTGAGGTCCATGCATTTATGAATTGCCTGGCCTCTTCATGCATTTGCTCCTGCTCTGCAGTTGTTAAAGTCCTGTTAGCAGCATAAAGCCACACACGTGCTTCGTCAGGTAAATGATTAAATCTGTTCATCCGTGTTAAATCAGTAGTCGCAAAGTTACCAAAAATCAAGCCATTGACATATTGGCATGAATAACTTTTGGTTGGATGGTGAAAAAAGAAACCAAGTTTAGCTTGAACGCCTTATTGCTGCAGATGAATGGTTTGAGTAGGGAAGGCAAAGGCGCAGCCATGCTTCTCTATGATTTTCATAATGCTTAAATTAATTTGCTCTTTCACATCAACCATTACTTCAAATTCATTGCTCTTTACAAAATAAATTACCAAAATATTCAGAGAGCTGCTGTCGAAATCAACAAAACGCACCACCAATTCATCTCCTGTTTTAGGGTGTGAAACTATAATGGATTTTATTTCATCAATAATTCCGGTTATCTGCTCAGGTTTGCTATTATAAGTTAATGCAATGTTGAAGCGTATCCTTCTCATGTCACTTAAGCTTATATTGTTTAGTGCCGTATCAATTAATTTTTTATTGGGCACCGTTATCAGGCTTTTTTCCAGTGTGCGTATGCGTGTGGTTCTGAAACCCACATGCTCAATGCGGCCTGTAATGCCATCTGCCTCTATTAAATCGCCTGCCTTAAAAGGCTTGTCCAGATAAATTACAAAAGATCCAAGCAGGTTTGCCAGCGTATCCTGCGCTGCCAGCGCCACTGCCAGTCCGCCTATACCCAAAGAGGCTACAAGCGCAGTAATGTTTACATCAAATACAAACCTAAGACCCGCAAATATGCACAATACAACAAGCACTACTTTAATTAGCTCCTTAAGGAAATTGGATAACTCAAAGGATACAGGCGACTCTTCTCTGTTTTGCAACACGTAGGCAAAAAAGTCGGTTGCCTTTAGCAGTATTTTGGCAATTACCACAAACAAGGCAATTCCATATAGTGCATCAATACACCAACGTAACCCATATTGGGTATCGGGTGCCAAATTCCAGTTTTCAGGAAAATTGAGTCGCTCAAAAGCAAAATATAATATCAGCAATAAAAGCAATTGCTCAATCGGTTTTCGGAGCAATTCAACAAATACTTCCGAAAACTGATTTTTGGAAAATTGCTTAAATATTCGAAAAGATTGACGGCTTAGAAACGTGGCGCCAAATCTTTTTAATATGATACCCAACAGCAGGATGCCCATGCACCAAGCATAATCACTGAGGGTGTTGCCCAAAAAATCTGTATTTAACCATTCGGCTTGTTCCATTGCACAAATGTAATGATATGAGCAATTAGTAGGAGCAGGTGCATTCATAAGTATTGTTTTTCAAGCCGTTTGTACATAAGATAACAATATTTGCTTTTAGCCTATTATCATTGCAATGTAATTTAGCATGCTTTCACCTCATCAGATTGTAATAATTGGAGCAGGGCCTGCCGGTTGTGCCACCTCTCTTTTTTTGGCCAAGCAGGGCATACCGCACACCCTTCTCGAAAAGCAAACTTTTCCGCGCGATAAGGTTTGTGGTGATGCCCTAAGTGGTAAAACTGTTTATGTGCTCAATGAACTAAATCCTCAAATTGTGCATCAGTTTGCAGCACAAACCGATAAATTCATTGATAGCTGGGGGGTTAAGTTTGTAGCACCAAATGGGAAGCACATTGATATTCCGTTTAAATCAGATATGAGCAATCAGGCCCATCCACCAGGTTTTATTGCCAAAAGAATGCATTTTGACCATGAGTTGTTTAAGCTTATTGACACAAGATATGCAAATGTGTTGCAAGGTGCTGAGGTAACTGAAATTAAGCAAAACCAAGGCATTTCAGAAATCACGTATTCCCAAAATGGCAAAACCGAAACCATTAGCGGCATAAAACTATTGATTGGTGCCGAAGGCGACCGCTCTATTGTTGCCAAGAAACTGGCAGGCATATCAAAGGAGAATAATCACTATTGTGCAGGTATCAGGGCTTACTATAAAGGGGTAGAGGGCATGCATCCGCAAAACTTTATTGAGTTACACTTTTTAGAAGAATTGCTACCGGGGTATTTCTGGATTTTTCCTTTACCAAATGGAGAAGCCAATGTGGGTGCGGGCATGCTTAGTGCTACCGTGAGTAAGAAAAAAGTAAATCTCAAAGCCGACATGCTCAGAGCTATTGCCAACAATCCTAAAATTAAAGACAGATTTAAGAATGCCACCTTGCAAGACAAAATACATGGCTGGGGTTTGCCGCTGGGCTCAAAAAAAAGAAAGCTTTCCGGGAACGGATTCCTTTTGGTAGGGGATGCAGGCTCTTTAATTGACCCATTTACCGGTGAAGGGATAGGAAATGCCCTATACAGCGGCATGATGGCAGCCTCTGTTATAGATGAGGCAATAAAAGCCAATAAATTTGATGAAGAATTCTTAAAGCGTTATGATTTAGCTTTTTATAATAGGCAATGGGATGAACTGAAATTAAGCCATACCATGCAAAAACTATGTAAATACCCCTGGTTGTTTAACTTTGTGGTTAATAAAGCCAACAAAAATAAAGCGCTTAGAGAAACAATCAGCTGTATGTTTGAAGACCTTGATTTAAGGGCCAAGTTGCGTAATCCGCTTTTCTATGCCAAACTGCTGTTAAACGATTGAGGCAATTCTGAAATTATTGCTACTTTTGCACCGACTTTTTAGTCGTTTAACTTAAAATTCTAGCTCATTTTGAAAAGAAAGGTAGTTGTAGCAGGAGGAGGGGCAGCAGGTTTTTTTGCTGCCATAACCTGTGCGAATGCAAATAAAGATGCAGAGGTTATTATTCTGGAAAAAACCAATAAGCTTTTAAGCAAGGTATCTGTTTCCGGAGGTGGGCGTTGCAATGTTACGCATGCCTGTTTTGATCTGAAACAGTTATCGCTTTCATACCCAAGAGGAGAGAAGCAACTTAAAAGTGCATTCAGCAGGTTTATGACCACCGATACCGTAAAATGGTTTGAAGAAAGAGGTGTGAAATTAAAGACGGAGGAAGATGGCCGCATGTTCCCCACCACCGATAACTCTGAAACCATAATAAAATGTTTGCTAAAAGAAGCCAAAAAATTAAAGATAGAAATTAAGGAGCAAGCAGAGGTTAAGCATATCACTCCCCGTTTCCATGGTGGTTTTGAATTAAAATTGGGCAGTGGCGAAAAAATGGAATGCGATAAACTAATTGTTGCTTGTGGTGGCAGCCCTAAAATTGAGGGGTTAAACTGGATTAAAGAACTAGGCCATGAGATTATTGAGCCTGTACCTTCTCTTTTCACCTTTAATATTCAGGATGAAGAATTGGCAAATCTACAGGGTATTTCTGTTAATCCTGCTAAAGCAAAAATTTTAGATACCAAACTGGAATTTAGCGGTCCGGTGCTCATTACACATTGGGGGCTTAGTGGACCTGCCATATTAAAATTATCATCTTACGGAGCACGCATACTTGCAGAAAAAGATTACGATTTTCAGGTACAGATAAATTGGATGAATGAAAAGAAAGAGGAAGTAGCACGCCTGGAGCTCATGAATTTAAAAGCTGCTAATCCTTCCAAGCAAATCAATGTGCTGTTCCCTTTTATATTGCCCAAACGTTTACTGCATTATCTGTTTGAAAAAACCGGAATCAATGATAAAATGAAGTGGGGCGAAATTTCAAAGGAAGATGTAAATCGTTTTGTAAATAATTTACTTTATGATACCTACCACGTAAAAGGCAAAACTCCTTTTAAGGAAGAGTTTGTAACCTGCGGTGGTATTGGGTTAGATGATATTGATTTTAAAACCATGCAAAGTAAGCGTTGCAAAGACATACATTTTGCAGGCGAAATTTTGGACATTGATGGCATAACCGGAGGCTTTAATTTTCAGGCAGCATGGACCACCGGTTACCTGGCAGGCCTTGGTGCCGCTAAATAACCCATCAGCATTTATACAGCTATTTTAAAGCAACAATCTGATGTGCAGATTTCAGGTATTCCAAGTACGCTTGAATTGCCTCAACTTTCTTTGTTCCAACCATCACGGTTTGCCCGTTTTTGAGAGTGAGCTTCAAACCTATATTACCCGAAATGCTATAAGCGCGTTTATTACTAAATAAGCCCAGCCGAAATCCCCAACCTCCGTATTCTTTAATTGGGCTATATTTTTTAATCTCCGCTCGGTTAATGTCAGCCCATAAATATTTTTTTGGTTTAGACATAAGCAGGCTAAACTTTACTGAAATACCGCTTTCATCAATTCTTGTATCTAGATAGAGTAAACGCATAAGTATGACCAAAAGAGCGGTAACTATTATTCCGGGTAACCAAAACAACAAACTCGCCCGGTCATTGTCATTCAATAAATCAGCAAAAAAGAAAGCTGCAACAATGGGTAACCAAATCAGTTTCCACTTGCTATACTTTGCTTCCTGTTTTTCATTAAAGGGCTCCATGATTTGCAGTCAATAGGCATGCTAAGATACAAAAAAACAGCAAGCGTTATACATTGTATTCCAGTATCTGATTGAGTCCAAGAAGGCCTTTCATTTATCGTTTTCGCTTTCGTTCAATTTGCCGTAATTTGCAATGCTTTTATATGACGACAACATCAGAACCTAAAAGAACATTAATAACAGCAGCACTGCCTTATGCCAATGGTCCGGTGCATATTGGCCACCTGGCCGGTTGTTACCTGCCGGCCGATATTTATGCTCGCTATCTGCGTTTGTGCGGAAAAGATATATTATTTGTTTGCGGAAGCGATGAACATGGCGTTGCCATTACTCTAAAAGCAAAAAAGGAGGGCATA
>JBIIGU010000075.1:0-5532 GCA_044236275.1 Bacteroidia bacterium
ATCTGCTCAAAAGCCAAAACTAACACCTTAAGTCTTCTCCTACCGCTTCTCATCGTTTTTGCTCTACTCTTTTCCTGCCGCAAACATGAAGATACTGTTGGTGCAGATTTTCTGGCTAAAAGAAATCCGCTTGATTTAGCTGATGGTATTGACACCTCAACACTAATTACCTTCAGCACTCGTCATGATTCAGTAGCAACATACAGGTCAAGAAATGCGCTAAGCTATTTTTTTGCAGGCGAAATGCACGATCCTGAAATTGGACTAACCCGGGCCTCTTATATTGGACAGTTTACCTTACCTAAAAATCAATTCTCATTTGGCACCGGAATAAAAGTTGACTCTGCAGTTCTGCAGTTGGCTATTATTAACTCTCCCGTTTATTTTCATGGCAACAAAGAAACCGTTCAGAAAATGGTCCTCTATGAACTTAATGAGGACTTATATATCGATTCAACTTATTTTTCTAACAGAAACTATACGTTTGATAAAAATAAACCACTTGGATTTTGGGAGGGAAGCGCCCAATCGTTAGCTGATAGCATAAGAACAACTAACAGCAAACTGCCGGGCCATATTCGCATTACCATAACAGACAGTAGTTTTATAAACAAGCTAAATGATGCCGAAGCCGCCTCACATTTTATAAATAATGCATCTTTTCAGAAAGCTTTTAAAGGATTTATTCTCATGCCAGACAATCAGTTTATGGCAGGTGGCGAAGGCGCTTTAATAACAGTTGACCCAAGAAGCGGCCTTTCTGCTTTGGTAATTTACCATAACAACACAAAAGTTGATTTCGCATTTAGGGCTGATGTTAAAGCCAATAAATATGAGCATGTTCATAAGCCGGGAATAAACCTGCTACCTGTGATGAATGGCACCCATCAAAATACCACGTATTGCCAACCTGCAGGTGGTATTAAAACCAGAATATTAATACCTCATTTGTTTGATTATGTAAAGAATCAGAATATTGCCATTAGCAGTGCAGAGATTATTTTTACGTTAAAGTCAGGCTCATCTGTAGCCCCATTTACCAAGCCTTCAGAACTCAGACTGCTTTCTTGCGACTCCTTGGGCCGAAACGACTTTTTGCTTGATCAAACACTTGGGGCATCATACTATGGAGGCCAATACAACGAAACAACAGGTGAATATAAATTTAATATTATACGACATTTGCAATACGTTTTATCCGAATACAAGCAAAGAAATCGCAATGTGAACTATGGGTTGAATCTGATTGTGCCAGCCGATAACCCGCTTACAGCAGCACGTGCTATTTTGGATACCGACCTAACGAATCGCAAAGTGAAACTTAAACTAACTTACACTGTTATTAAATAAGGTGATTATTCAATTACAACATAACAGCACGGAAACGCAAAAGCAGGAACTCCTGAAAAAACTGGAATCTCTGCACACCTCTTATAAATGGGTTGAAGCAAAGAACCTGATCGTTCTTCCAAAGCTTAACGACTCTGCTTTTCTTAAGAATGAATCCTGCATAGAACACATCACAGAAACCGATACTCCTTATCAGCTTGCATCCATTCACTTTAAAAAACATACTTCGTTTGATGTAAAGGGAGCAACCATTGGCAATCAGTCTTTTCAAATGATGGCAGGGCCATGCTCCATTGAAACAGAATCACAAATTGAAGAAACAGCGGCTTTTCTTGCATCACTTGGCGTTAAATTTATTAGAGGTGGCGCGTACAAGCCCCGCACTTCTCCATATTCATTTAGGGGATTAGGACTTGATGGATTAAAACTAATCAGAAAATCTGCCGATAAATATGATTTGCGTGTGGTAACAGAAATCATGGACCTCTCCTTACTGGAAGAGGTTTATGAGTATACAGATATTTTACAAGTAGGTAGCCGCAATATGCATAACTTTTCTTTACTTGATGAATTAGGTAAAATTGATAAGCCCATTTTACTAAAACGAGGTATGCATGCGCGTGTAAACGAATGGCTGCTGGCTGCAGAATATATTTTAAGCGGAGGAAACGATAAAGTTATATTATGTGAAAGAGGCATCAGGAGTTTTGACAATGCCACCCGCAACGTAATGGATGTGGGCGTAATTCCTTTGATTAAGGAACTAAGTCACCTGCCTGTTATTGCAGATCCAAGTCATGGCACTGGGCAAGCATCTCGTGTAGAAGCCTTATCGCTTGCTGCTGTTGCAGCAGGTGCCAACGGGCTGCTCATTGAAGTGCACCCAAATCCTTCAAAGGCCTTGTCGGATGCCTATCAAGCTGTTTCATTTGATCACTTTAAGAGTATTGCCTCTAAAGTTGAAGCCATCAGAGAATGCCTTAAGTCCTTTCCTTCAGACCAGGAATCGGTTTTGAAACTACAATCTTTCTAGTATTTTTGAATTAATATGTGCGGAATAGTAGCTTACCTTGGCCACAGAGAGGCCTTACCCATTATTATTAAAGGTCTGAAAAGGCTAGAATACAGAGGTTATGACAGTGCCGGTGTTGCATTGCTTACCCCTGAAAAAAATTTACAAATTTTTAAAAAGAGCGGCAAAGTAGCCGACCTTGAACAAACAATTGATGGCAGTGCCAAGTTTGCTTCAACCGGCATGGGACATACCCGTTGGGCAACACATGGAGCTCCAAATGATGTTAATGCGCATCCCCATCTTTCGCAGAATGGAGAGTTTGCCATTATTCATAATGGAATTATAGAAAACTATGCTTCATTAAAACAAGCACTTAAAGAACGTGGTCATGAGTTTAAATCTGAAACCGATACAGAAGTATTAATTCACCTGATCGAAGAGGTGTACAATAAAAACAATGTTGGGTTTGAAGAAGCCGTGCGCATGGCACTCACACAAGTGGTTGGTGCTTATGCAATTGTTATTTTGTCTAAAAAGGACCCCAATTATCTGATTGGTGCTCGCAAAGGCAGCCCAATGGTAGTAGGTGTTGGTGAGGGAGAATATTTTATTGCTTCTGATGCAACACCCATTGTTGAATATACGCGTAACGTGGTGTACTTAAATGATGGTGAAATTGTGATTGTAGAAGGTAAAAACTTCACCGTTAAAACCATTGACAATACCATTAAAACACCTTACATACACGAACTAGAAATAAATCTAGAAAGTATTGAAAAAGGCGGCTTTGATCATTTTATGATGAAAGAAATATACGAGCAACCCCGTTCTATTCAAGATTCTTTCCGCGGCCGCATACACATTAATGAAGGCATTATAACCATGGCCGGTATTGATAAGTTTGAAGACAAACTGAAAAATATTAAGCGAATCATTATAGTTGGTTGCGGTACATCATGGCACGCAGGCCTCGTTGGTGAATATTTATTTGAGGACTTTGCACGTATTCCTGTTGAAGTGGAGTATGCATCTGAGTTTCGTTACAGAAATCCGGTTATTGATGAGCATGACTTTGTGATTGCAATTTCGCAATCCGGAGAAACAGCTGATACACTGGCTGCACTTGAGCTGGCCAAACAAAAAGGTGCAACCATTTTTGGCATTTGCAATGTTGTAGGTTCTTCTATACCACGCATGACTGATGCAGGGGCCTATACACATGCAGGACCTGAAATTGGAGTGGCATCTACCAAAGCTTTTACAGCACAGGTTACCGCACTCATTCTAATTGCACTTTCCATTGCTCAAAAGAAAGGCACTATCACTACACAACGCTTGCGCGAATTACTAACCGAACTGGAAACCATTCCGGCAAAGGTTGAAGAAACACTGAAATCGAACGATTATATCAAAGGTATTGCAGAGCAATTTAAGGATGCGAGTAATGCATTGTACCTTGGCCGTGGATATGGCTTCCCAATTGCACTGGAAGGCGCACTTAAACTCAAAGAAATTTCTTATATACATGCCGAAGGGTATCCGGCAGCTGAAATGAAGCACGGACCAATTGCACTGATTGATGAAGAAATGCCTGTAGTAGTTATTGCCACCCAACACAGCAATTACGAAAAAGTAATCAGCAATATTCAAGAGGTTCGTGCACGCAAGGGCAAGGTAATTGCTATTTCAACCAAAGGTGATGAACATATTAAAGAGCATGCCGATTACATCATCCATATTCCGCAATGTGAAGAAGCCATGTTGCCTCTGTTGGCTACTATACCTCTGCAATTGCTATCATACCATATCGCAGTGATGCGTGGTTGCAATGTAGATCAGCCTCGTAACTTGGCTAAATCCGTTACGGTGGAGTAGTTGTTTATTGATTGTAGAAATAAAAGGTTGGAAGATTAAAAAATACTGTATTCAAGATTTCTGATGCGGGCTCTTTTGCTCTGTGCTTTCTTTATTAGAAAATTGGTTTTTTTGGTTTTATAAAGTTGAGCCGTTGATTAGTTGATTAACTTAACATTTTAAAATCATTACTCAATATTCCTTCTCGCTTCTTGTCTCTCACTTCTCTCCTTTCTTAGCGCAGCGGTCTTTCCTTATAACAACTTTTGATAAGCTTTCATCCACCTATCGGGTATTTCATCATTTTGTGCTGCTTCATAATCATCATAGCTGCAGGGCACCATAAATGATCCTTTCTGGTTAGAGCGCTCTTTAGGATATGGAACCTCCATCCACCAGCGATTGCTTAGCATGTGTTTGTAAAATACAATTTCGTAATGGTTGTTTTTTAATGCCATCCGATAAATCATATAATCCTTGCTTTCAGGAAGCGGATATTCATTTCTACGGTGATAAAATCCTTCAATAAAATACCAAATCATTTGAGAAACCAATTTAGCACTTCGACCATCCGCATCTTTAGCTGCGTTCATATCATAAATGCCTACACTAGTTAGTTCATTACCCATACCTGCGTATCGCATAATCTGACAAGCTTCCTCACCAAATAATCCGTTGGGGTTAGACTCAATTGATGCAGGGCAATCAGAAGCACGAACACTGTTCATGCTAAAAACAAACGCATCTGCATTGCGCAGCAAAGGTTCTGTTTCTGCAGTTTTACCTTTGATACTGCCCAACCTGTGCGAGTCGAAATTCATGCGCTCAAATGCTTCAAAACTTTCCTGCTCTATAAAATAATTCTGATTGGCTATATGCACAATATTAAACAGATAGTTGGGCTGATGCGCAATGATCTTATATAGGTAATTAGATGCAAAAGGATTGTTGTCATTTTGTTTTAAATCAAAACGAGAATCGCATGCAGCCAATTGTAAATTTGGCCTTTTGCCCTGATAAGCGGTGTGTTGGGCATAAGCAAGATCCTGAGTGCCTCCAAGAATAATGGGAATAATTTTTCTATCGAGCAAATAAGATACCACTTCATTCAATGCAAACAAGGTATCATTTACCGTGCTACCGGCTTTGATATTTCCGAGGTCAATAAGCTTCACTTCAAACTTAGGCTGCACCAGCTGATAAAAATAAGTTCGGATGGCATCGGGCGACAAAGCAGCACCTTGATGAGCCTCGGCCATACGATCCTCTTGCACACCAACAATGGCCAAATGTGCTCCTTCCAAATCGGGCAA
>JBIIGU010000076.1:0-5527 GCA_044236275.1 Bacteroidia bacterium
GTAAAGGTAAAAACTGCCGCATTTATACCTCTACAGGTCAAGGGTCTGAATGGAGTGTTCCAGAGCCTCTATCTTTCAGCACCGATTCTTTTACCTGCGGTCATCCTTATCTAAGCAAAGACGGCCAAACTTTATATTTTACTTCAGACATGCCGGGCGGTGAAGGCGGAAAGGATCTTTGGATGGTTACATATTCTAAAAAAGGTAAATCTTGGGGAGATCCGGTAAATCTTGGTCCTACCATTAATACGGAAGGAGATGAAATGTTTCCTTACATGCATGAGGATGGTACGCTCTACTTCTCATCAAATGGTCACGTTGGTCTTGGTGGAGTTGATATATTTTTCTCTAAGGGAGAAGGCACAGATTGGTCTACCCCAATTAATATGAAATCACCAATAAATTCAGGTGGTGACGACTTCTCCTTAATTCTTGATAAAACCAAAGAAAGCGGATATTTTAGTTCCAATCGCGAAGGCGGAAAAGGCCAAGATGATATTTACCGCTTCCGGATGACTCCATTGGTTTTTACCCTGAGTGGAGTTGCCAGAGATTTAAAAACAAAGGAATTGCTTGCAAGTACAATTCTAACCATTACCAACAGCACTGATACCGGTAAATTGGTTATTAAAACTGATGCTAAAGGTTTCTATAAAATTACCTTAAAACCAAAAACCGATTATGAATTGTTTGGTGCCCATGAAGACTATTACGACAGTAAAATTTATGGCCAAACTACCCGCGGCTTAGAGGTTTCAACTGATTTGGTTCAGGACCTTGAACTCGATCCGTTTGATTATGAAAAAGCATTTGAGGTGGAAGGCGTATACTACGATTTAGATAAGGCCAATATCAGGGCCGATGCCGCAATTATTCTTGATACGGTTGTTTATCTCCTCAACAGATATCCTAAGATTCGTTTAGAGTTGGGTTCACATACCGATTGTCGTTCAGACTCATTGTATAACAAAGATCTCTCGCAAAGACGTGCCGACTCTGCTGTTGCCTATATAGTGAGCCGTGGCATTGATAAAGAGCGTCTGGTAGCCGCTGGTTATGGTGAGTCTCAACTGGTAAATGATTGCGAATGTGAAGGCCGATACGTGAAACGCGTGTGTTCAGAAGAAGAGCACCAAATGAATAGAAGAACAACCATTAGACTCTTAGGAAACGATTATGTTCCAAAAAACAAAGAAGAAATGAAAAAATCTGAGGATAAAACCCAGGTTAAACCCCAGCAAAGAGGTAATCAACCTCCTCCAAGAAAATAATTAACAAGCCCCGCTGATGCGGGGTTTTGTTTTTTTACACTTCTTATAAAATGAAATGAATTGTATTTTCGTTGACTGAAAACACATGCGCGCTGCTTTAATTTTAATATTGATTTTATCTTTTGATGTGTCTGTTAGGGCACAGAATCAAATCACCGCCCTAGACCTCGAAATTCAGAGAGCTCAACGCGCATTTGATGCCCGTAAATACAATACTGCTGCAGCACAGTTCAAACGTATCTATCCTAAAGTAAAAGTTGAGGATAAACAAAATGAAATACTTTTTATGGTAGCAGAAAGCTACCGAAGAGCTAACAATTTTAAGCAGGCTTTTGAGTGGTATGAAAAACTGGTGAATACAAAATACCCAAATCCTAAAATTTTGTATTCTTATGGTCTCTTGCTTAAAAATTTTGAACGTTATGAAGAGGCAAGCAGAGCCTTTTATGATTATCTGTTTGAAATGCCAGGCGACAGCAATGCTATTCGTGAAATCCAATCTTGCAGTATTGTGCAGCAATGGAAAGCCAAACCACAAAAGTTTGATATTAAAAATGTGGGTGAGTTAAATACCCAGGTGGCTGATTATGCACCTTACTATGCAGGAGGTAAACTCTTTTGGGCTTCATCAAGACCCGAAGCAACAGGCAACGAAATTTTTGAATGGACCGGCCAAAAATGTTCTGATTTTTTTGAAGCCACATTAAGCAATGGGGTTTGGAGTAAAGTGCAGAATGTAAAAGGTGCAGTAAATACAAATTTTAATGAAGGGGTTGCCTGCATTGACTCAACTCTAAGCACCATATATTTTACCCAATGTAATGGTATTGATGGTAAAGGAATGAATTGTAAAATTTACGTCTCTTACTTTCAAAATAATGCTTGGGGTGAGCCCAAAATGCTACCATTTTGCTCTGATTCATTTTCCGTTGGTCATCCTGCTATTAGCGCTGATGGGAAACAACTCTTCTTTGCAAGTGATATGCAAGGTGGTTTTGGTGAGAAGGATATTTATGCTGTTTCCTATGATATGGTTAGAGACAAATGGGGCACTCCCCAAAACCTCGGACCTAATGTGAATTCAGCGGAAGATGATATGTTTCCGTTTGTTGATGAAACCGGCAAATTATACTATGCCTCAAAAGGATTTACCGGCATGGGTGGTCTGGATTTATTTGTAACATTTGATTCTGCAGGTGCCTACGTTAAGGCAAGAAACCTACTACACCCCATTAACTCCGGAGGTGACGACTTTGGTATTACCTTTCTTCCAAGCTCACAGGTAAAGGAGAATGGGGCCATAGGATACTACAGCTCCAACAGAGAAGGAGGTAAAGGCGATGATGATATTTATTCCATCTCTATTAAGCCATACATATTTGTGCTTAAAGGCAAGGTTTTCGACCGTGAAAGCATGGAGCCTCTTGCACAGGCAGTAGTTGCAGTAAAAGATGCATACGGAAACCCTATTTTCAGCATCAAAACCGGACCAAGCGGTGAATATACCGGAGAGTTGCCACTAAATGCAATACATAATCTGGCTGCTGTTAAAGACAAGTATTTTGCCTCTTCATCCGTTATCATTTCTACCCAAAATATAAAACAGGATTCAGTACTTGAAATAAATCTGATACTTGAACCCATACCTGCCGAAGATGTTGACTTTACCCTGAAAGGTATTTTTTATGATTTAGATAAATGGGATTTAAGAGAAGAATCAAGAAAAGTACTCGACTCACTTACCACCATTTTATATAATAATCCTACCTTGGTTATTGAGCTGGCTTCGCATACCGATAGCCGTGCGCCTCAAGATTACAATCTGGAACTATCTAAAAAACGCGCAAAAAGTTGTGTTGATTACCTTATTACAAAGGGTATTGCCAAAGAAAGGCTAATTTCAGTGGGTTATGGTGAAACTAAACTGGTTAATGATTGTGCCGATGGTGTGGAATGCAGTGATGAAGAGCACCAACAAAACAGGCGAACCACCTTCCGTGTGCTGCGCAGCGATTATAAAGGGAAAAGGTAAATTTATTGGGTTATCAGTGCATCAAAATTTTAACCAGCACTTCTTTTAAAAGCTCATCTTGTCCGGCTGAAAGGTTGTTCACGCCCTTGCTTTTTAAGTCATACTCATGCATAATACGTATGCAGCGTTCAAGCTCTGCGGCAGAGTATTTACCCGCTGCCGATTGATAATCATTTGCCTGATAATAATTAAATCCGAATTGCTTTTGCAATTGTGCCCTGTCTCTTACGCCACTTTGTTTAACAATGTATGACTTATTAAAAAAAGTATTCATGTTAATGAGTGTAGCAATAATAGAAAAATCTTTAGCCTTGCTCATGTGGTGACCAATATGAAAAGCCCTTGAGGCATTTTTATTGGCTATGGCCCCTATCAACTCAAAAACATTAAACTCTTTGCTGATGCCAATTTTCAACTCTACATCGGTATCGGTTATTTCCTTGTCGTCATTTTTATTGATGATGAGTTTCTCCAGCTCATTGGCAATTTTAGCAAGATCACTGCCAAGAGAATCGGCTATTAAATTAGATGCACGAGAACTAATGCTGTATCCTTTGCTCTTTAAATACTGCTCTATCCATGGCCCTAGCTGATTATCATATAACTTCTTAGATTCAAAAACTACATGCTTACTAATGGCTTTATAAAAACGGGTACGTTTATCAAGCTTGGAGCTTTTACTGCAAATAACCAAAATGGTGGTAGGCACAGGCTTTTCCAAATACCCCTCCAATTCATCCAGCCCTTTCATGGTTTGTGCCTCTTTAACAACTATTACCTGGTAAGGGGCCATCATGGGAAATCTTCTTGCTGCGCCTGCTATGGCATTAACATCAGTATCTTTGCCGTATAGTATGGTTTGGTTAAAACCCTTTTCCCCATCATTCAGCACATGGTCTTCTATAAAATTGCTAATTTCATCAATATAGTAATGCTCCTCTCCGTAGAGATAGTATACCGGAGCATATTTTTTTGCTCTTAGGTCGGAGATGAGTTTATTGAATTCGGCCGACATGGAATTTTGCTTTTATTTGCAATGCATGCAACTAAACTTTCCTGCATACAATTTTAAGCTGAAATCTCAAGAAAACAGAAACTATGTTTTCGACATCATAAGGAAAAAATATGTGGTGCTTACGCCTGAAGAGTGGGTAAGGCAACATTTACTGCATTTTTTGATTGAGCAGGCCGGCTACCCTGCTTCTCTTATAGCTGTTGAAAGAGGCCTGCAAATGAATGGTTTACAAAAAAGATTTGATGTGCTGGTGTTCAATAGGCAGTCAGAACCTTTGCTGCTGGTTGAGTGTAAATCACCTGAAACGGTGTTGACAAAAGATACGTTTTTACAAGCTGCAGTTTATAATTCGCAGTTTTCATGTAGGCATATTCTCATCACCAATGGTATCAATCATTTCTGCTGCAGTTATACCTCAGGCGAGCCAAAGGTTACCGAACAAATTCCTTCTTTTAATTCCCTGTAAGCTTAAGCAATACGCAAACCGTTGGGCACCGGCAAACCCGGTTCAAGCAAGGTTACTGCCTTGTTTTCGCCAACTGCTCCCAGCACCAAACACTCACTCATAATATTTGCAATTTGCTTTGGCGGAAAATTAACAACTGCCACCACCTGTTTGCCCTGCAACTGTTCTTTTCTATACAATTGGGTTATTTGTGCAGATGTTTTTTTAATACCCAAATCACCAAAGTCAATAATTAGCTGATAGGAGGGGTTACGCGCTTCAGGAAAATCATGCACCTCCAGTATGGTGCCAACACGCATTTCAATTTTTTCAAAATCATTCCACGTAACTGGCCCCATAAGTCAATCAGTGCTTAGAAAACTCCATCAAATACGGTTTAATAAACTGATCCAAGTCTCCATCCATCACCCCTTGCACATCAGAAGTTTCGGTATCTGTTCTTAAATCTTTAACCAACTTATACGGGTGAAAAACGTAATTCCTAATCTGGCTTCCCCACTCTATCTTTTTCTTTCCTGCCTCTATTTTATCACGCGCTTCATTGCGCTTGCGCATTTCTATCTCATACAATTGTGATTTAAGCATTTTCATTGCCCTATCGCGGTTAGCACTCTGTGAGCGCTCAACCTGACACACAATAACAATACCTGTTGGTTTGTGTGTAAGCTGCACTTTGGTTTCTACCTTGTTTACATTTTGGCCACCTGCACCACCAGAGCGCGATGTTTGAATTTCAATATCGG
>JBIIGU010000077.1:0-5508 GCA_044236275.1 Bacteroidia bacterium
AAGCCGGAAGAGCTTAAGGAAAAAGTATTGATGAAAGTGCATGAACCTAAAGTATACCACATTTTGGTTAATAACACCGGTGGTCCGCCTGCAGGCTTGGCAATAGATGCAGAGCTACATGAATACCTGTCGGCATTTACCAATCATTTGTTATGCAACCAGGTATTGGCACAGGCCGTTATGGATGGAATGAGGGCGTGCGGTTATGGGCGTATCATCAATATCATTTCAACTTCGGTAAAAGTGCCGCTTAAGGGTTTAGGAGTGAGCAACACAATTCGGGGAGCTGTTGGCAATTGGTCTAAAACACTTGCCAATGAGCTAGGTCCTTATGGCATTACAGTGAATAATATTTTGCCTGGAGCAACGGCAACCGATAGGTTAAAGCAAATTATTGAAGGTAAAGCAGTAAAACAGAATCATTCCATCGATGAGGTGAACAAAGAAATGACTGATGAGATTCCGTTGGGACGTTTTGCATCGCCTGAAGAAACAGCCTATGCCGCAGCATTTCTGGCAAGTGATTATGCGGCCTATATAACAGGCATTAACCTTCCCGTTGACGGAGGAAGAACGCCTTGTTTGTAAAACCATAATCAAAATAACTTGTTCAATTTTTATGTTACCAAAAATCTAATCCAATAATGATATGAAAAAAATCACTTCGCTTTATGCGGCTTTTGTAATTGGCACTGCTGCCTTTGCTCAAAGCATCCCGTTCCCACAACCCAGTCCGTTGGCTACGGTTACTCAAAATTTTGCTACATCCAAAATTGAAATCAGTTACTCTCGCCCAAGCATCAAGGGTAGAAAAATTTTTGGGGATGTAGTGCCTTATGGCAAATTCTGGAGAACTGGTGCCAATGCTGCTACTACCATCAGTTTTGGTGAAGATGTTAAAATGAATGGTTCAGAAGTTAAAGCGGGTAAATATGGCTTGCTTACTTATCCCGGAGAGAATGAATGGACTGTTATTTTAACCAAGGATTTAAATGTAAATGATGAAGATTCTTATAAAAAAGAAAATGATGTAGCGCGTTTAACGGTTAAATCAGGTAAAAGTGCATCACCCATTGAAACCTTTACTATTGAAGTGTCGAACATCAGAAACAATGCTTGTGATATTGAGCTGAAATGGGAAAACACAGTGATTGTCTTAAACATAACAGCAGATTATGATGCACGAATTTCTAAATCTATAGAAGAGACTATGGGTAAGGATACCAGACCTTACTATGGTGCAGCTAACTATTATTATGAAAATGGTAAAGATCTGAATAAAGCGCTTGATTGGGTAAGCAAGGCCGCAGATGCCAATCCGCAGGCATACTGGGTGTTGCTATTAAAAGCCAAAATACAGAAGGCAATGAAAGATTTTAACGGTGCCATTGCAACCAGCCAAAAATCAATGGAATTGGCCAAAGCGGATAACAATGATACTTATGTAAAGAATAACGAAAAGCTAATGGCAGAAATTAAGGCCCATCCTGAATACAAGCCAGCTCCTGAAAAAAAGAAGAAATAAGGGAGATTTAACCGATAATAAAAAATGCTTACCAAGTTGAGCAAGCACTAAAACGGGTTTGCTAAAAATTGAATGTTAGCGTAGCCTAAATTTCATTAAATTCGAATCAGATAAATGAAAAAAGGGCAAATAAAACAATTCAGATTAGGCATTTATTTGCTTGATATTTTTTTGCTGGCCATCACTGCATTTGGAGGTCCACAGATTCATTTTGTGCAAATTCATAAAAAGTTAGTGCTCAAACGTGGCTACCTTACTGAAGATGAATTAAAGGAACTAAACTCCTTATGCAGCATGCTGCCTGGGCCAACATCAACACAAACCATTACAGCTATCGGATTTAAAAAAGGTGGACCTTTGCTTGCATTCCTTACACTTGCTGTTTGGGTTTTTCCGGCATGTGCCATCATGGCTTGTATTGCTTTTATTATCAATCGTCTTTCGCTTGATAATCCTAGGTTGACCTTTTTACAGTATATACAACCAATGGCGGTTGGTTTTATCATTTATGCTGCCTATAAAATAAAGGAGTTGTTTATTCAGCGTGCGCATCATTGGGGCCTTATGGCATTAGCAGCCATTTTTGCCATTTTTTTTCCAACTCCTTATATTTTTCCGCTACTGCTCATTGTAGGTGGTATGGCTTCAACCTTATTTAAGCGCACAAACTATACGGATGTTAGGCCTATTAGAATTGAAAATTGGAGCAACCTGCTTTTGTTTTTTGCCATTTTTATCTGCGCTGCTTTGTTAGGTGGACTCACTCATCAAAAAGTATTTCTGTTATTTGAAAACACGTATCGTTACGGGAGTATTGTTTTTGGTGGCGGACATGTGCTTATCCCCATGATGTATAATCAGTTTGTTGAGTTTAAGCAATATATAACCGCAAATGAGTTTCTGGCTGGTGTGGGTATGCTTCAGGCGGTTCCAGGACCTGTTTTTAGCATCTCTTCCTACACAGGAGCACTCATTCTAAAAGATGCAGGTGTATGGGGCATGCTGCTTGGCAGCACAGTAGGCACTATCGCCATTTTCTTACCCGGAATTTTGCTCATCTTCTTTATATATCCCATTTGGAATCAGATTAAAGTGTTTTCTCCTGTTAAAAATGCTATTGAGGGCATTAATGCAACTTCTGCCGGACTAGTTATTGCATCAGCCTATTTGCTGTTTCAGCCGGTGGAAGTAAATCAAATGAATATGCTCATTTTACTTGGAACATTATTTTTACTTTTAACCACTAAAATTCCTTCTCCAGTCGTTGTAATATTGTGTATTCTTGCAGGAGTATTTGTTCAATGAAAAAGGCATTTTATTTATTTCTATTTTGTTTATTTATTTACGGTATTCCGTCTGCACAAGCGCAGACTGATGATGATTTGCTGCAGCTTTCCGGTGTAGTTGTAAGCACAGACAGTTTGCAGGGTTTGCCATTTGTTTCGGTGCGCATTAAAGGGTTAAACAAAGGTACTTTTACCGATGCCGATGGTTTTTTTTCTTTTGTGGTACGCAAAGGTGATACCGTTTTGTTTACGTTTATCGGTATGAAGGATGCCATCTATGTGGTGCCGAAAAATCTAACAGCATCACGCTATTCCATCGTTCAACCAATGGCTGAAGATTCTGTGCTATTACCTGAAACAGTGATACATGCTTGGCCAACACCTGAAGAGTTCAACTACTATTTCGTTAAAGCCAATATTCCGGACACGTATGGCACTCTTGCCAGAAATAACCTAAAAAGAAAAACACTCACCACGTTTGGCTCCAGCATGATTATGGATGCAAGAGAAAATCAGCGCTATGCTGCTGATCAAACAGCCAACAGGTATTATTACAGCGGTCAGCTACCACCTCAACGATTGTTCGATCCGTTTGCATGGAGTCAGTTTTTTAATGCGTGGAAACGTGGTGACTTTAAGAAAAAGTAGTTAGCTTTAAATGCCAAGCCACTCGCGGGCTGTTTTATTTAGTATTTGTTCTTTCGTTGCCTCATCAAGCTGCGTCATCAGCTCAATAAATTTTCCGTGTTCTAGATCTCCCAGAGGAAAAGGGAAATCGCTGCCTAGGGCAATTCTATCGGCACCAAATAATTTTAGGTTGTATAAAAATGCTTCTTCATCATGCACCAAAGAGTCAATAGAAAATTTCTTTACATAGGTGCGCGGATCGTTTACATGATTCATATTGCATAGATCGGGCCTTGCATGATATCCGTGGCTTATCCTTCCAATGGTGTGAGGAAAGCATCCTCCACCATGCGCAAACATAATTCTGAGTTTAGGAAACTTATCAAAAACACCACCAAAAATCATACTGCAAATGGCTCTTGAACTTTCTGCCGGCATGCCCACAAGCCAGGGGAGCCAATACTTCTTCATTCTATCTTGACCCATCATATCCCAAGGATGAACAAAAATGCACATGCCTAATTTTTCGGCAGCTTCATAAAACGGATGAAACAATTCGTCATCCAGGTTTTTATCCAGAATATTTGTGGCAATTTCTACACCGGGCAGGTTTAATTCATGCTTACAGCGGGTTAATTCTTCCACAGCAAGCGTAATGTCCTGCATGGGCAGTGTTCCTATACCAACAAAACGTTTGGGGTGGTTTCTCTGCACCTCTGCTAAGTGGTTGTTTATGTATTTGCTCCATTCATGTGTATGCTCCGGTTTGGCCCAGTAGTAAAACAGCACCGGAATGGTAGATAAGGCCATGAGTTGCACCCCATGCTCATCCATGTGGCGGATAATGACCTCAGGGTCCCAACATAAACTATCAATGGCTCTAAAAAATGTACCATCTGCCTTCATCATATTGGCTTTGCCGGGCTCATAGTGGTCAAGGTAAATAAAGTCATCTCCATAGCCATATTTTTCCTTCAGGTTTGGAATCTTTTCAGGTAAAATATGCGCATGTACATCTATTTTATGCATGGTGTATGTTTGAGGAATTATTAGCAAATGTAATATTTAGCCATTCATGCCGGCAATGTTTGTGCATACGGTTTAGAATTTAATTAATATCGAAGAAAAATATATAGATGAAATCTGAATTGAAAACAGTTGAAGAATATTTGGCAACATTACCTGAAGATAGAAGCAAGGCTTTACAGGAGTTGCGTAAACTTGCCAAGAAATTTCTGGGTAAAGAAATAAAAGAAGAAATGAGCTACGGCATGATTGGCTGGGTAGTACCTCACAGTGTTTTCCCTGCCGGATATCATTGCAATCCGAAGTTGCCATTACCTTTTATTAATGTGGCTTCTCAAAAGGCCGGTATATCACTTTATCATATGGGCTTGTATGCAGATAAGCAGTTGATGGATTGGTTTGTGAAAGAATTTACTAAACACAGTGCTGCTAAATTAGATATGGGTAAAAGTTGCATCCGCTTTAAAAAGCCTAACGAAATACCGTATGACTTGATTGGTGAATTATTTAAAAAGATGAATGCAAAACAATGGATAGAGATATACACCCGTGAGCTTCAGAAAAAATAGGTTAGGCAAAACTAAGTTTGCCTGCTTCTTCTTTTACCATATTAAATGGTTCGTCTTTTATAACCAAAAATCCGTCAAGATCTAATATATCAATATTGTTGCATAATTGCATGGCGCTTGAAATGCCAAGAGAAGTTTCTACCATGCAGCCCACCATGGTTTTCATGCCATGCCTACGGGCTTCATTTAATAAAGATAATCCGTTTAGGTAGCCTCCGGCTTTCATCAGTTTCATGTTTATTCCATCAAACCTGAGTTTTAGTTCCTCAAAATTGGCCTCAGCACAAACACTTTCATCAGCAAAAAGCGGAAAAGGACTGTGTTTTTTAACATGAGCATATGCTTCTTCCTCAGCAGCCGGCATGGGTTGTTCAATCATTTCAATGGGGAAAGGCTTTAGGGTTTCCAGAAAACGGATTAGCTCCTCAGGATCTTTCCAGCCTTCATTGGCATCTATGATTAATGGTTTATTGCT
>JBIIGU010000132.1:0-4205 GCA_044236275.1 Bacteroidia bacterium
AGTTACTTTATGACCCGTAGCATCATACACCGAAAATTCAGATGCAAAAAACCCATAAGGCAATGTGTAGCTATATGGCCTTTTAACAGTTTCGGTTAAAAAATAATTCCCGTCCGGAGACGGAGAAAAACGTTTATAAATAGCTTCGGGCAAAAATGGTTCTACTGCACCACCAACGGTAACTTTGGCAATCTCACAACGGGTGTAATGCTCAAAACGCTGTTCATCATTTTCATTGCGCAACAAATCCTGATAAGTTCTTGCCGCAGCCTTAACACCTGTTGCATCCTGTGTTGACGGGCCTTTTGGCAATTCAACAACAGCTGCCATTGGTTTTCTTTCACCTATATATCTGCAATAAATAATCTGGTCGTCAGTGCTCCACGTATAAGGTGCACCCATAGTATTGCTGATACCTTCTGATAAAATCTCTTTTGCAATGCCGGTTTTTATATCAACCAGCCAAAGGCCAATCTTAGAAGCTTCTACCAATAAGAAACTTATATAATTTTCTCGAGGTGAAAATTGAACATTTTTAATCTGTCCTTCTTCAGGGAGATTTATCATGTTAACTTTTTTACCCGTTTGAATATTTTGTAAACCAAATGAAGTATAAAACGTACCTCTGGAAACATCAAAATTATTTGGATTAATGCGCAAACCCGCAAGTTTTAATTCCGGGGATGCCAATTCCTCCAATGTTTTATACATGGGCCTTTCCAGCAGCAACATCCACTGGTTGCTGCGGCTTACCAACGGCTGTGGCAGTGCGCCAACATCAGCCAGTTCTGCTATTTCTTTAGGAGGTAACTGATAGGGCGTTTGGGCATTAACACCAAAAATACAAAGTAGAAAAAAGGCAAATAATAAGTTTCTCATCATATCACAGTTTAGTATGGTAAACTTAATTGAAATTACCGATAAAGAAAAAAGAGAGCTACAGAGTGAATAATCAGACCTGTTAAAAAAATAATTAAGCGTTGCTTATAATTATTGCAAAATGGCTTGCTTGGTAGTCTGAAGAATGGCTTCTGCTTTCTCCTGAGTAGATGATTCACTATAAACACGTAACACAGGCTCAGTTCCACTAGCCCTAATCATTACCCACTCGCCATTGCCTAAATGAAACTTGTATCCGTCAAGGTCTTCCGTTTTTTCAATCTGATAGTTGCCAAATGTTTTGTATGCACCTGCCTTACAGTTGGCCAGTACTTTCATTTTTACTTCTTCGGTAATATGTAAATCAATACGACCCATTGCAAAGCTGCCCACAACTTGATATACCTCTTGTATGAGTTCATCTAATGATTTACCTGTTGTAGCCATAAATTCCCATAGAGTAAGGCCAATCCAGATTCCGTCACGTTCAGGAATAAAGCCTTTAATAGCAATACCCCCGCTTTCTTCTCCACCCACCAGCACATTTTCTGTAACCATTTTGTCGCAGATGTATTTAAAACCAATTTTGGTTATCTCAATATCCAGGCCATAAGCTTTAGCCAATGCAGTAATTTTAGAGGTTGCACTGAATGTGGTAATCACTTTTCCGCTCATGCCTTTATACTTATGCAAATAATGAATAAGCAGAAGAATGATATGATGTGAATCAACAAAATCGCCTTTCTTGTTATACAAACCTATTCTATCGGCATCACCATCTGTAACTAAGCCGCAATCAATATCTTCACTCACCTTTATCAATTCACTAAACTCTTTCAGATTTTTATGAATGGGCTCAGGAGCTTGGCCATCAAAGCCTGGATTGTGCTCGCAGTGCAATAAGGTAATATCCGGAAATAGCCTGCGCATCGCATTCTGGCCGGCACCATACATGGCATCGTATGCAAACTCCATCCCAGAGTTTTTAATGGCAGCTAAATCAAACTTACTTTCTACTTCATTCACATATAATGTCTCCAAATCAACATATTCAATCATGCCACTGCTTTCTAAAGTAGCAATTGAATCTAGCTTATGATTAATCGTTTCAGGAATAGCCTGCTCTACTTCATCAATTACTGCAGGATTGGAGGGGCCTCCGTAATGTGCTTTCAATTTAAATCCGTTATATTCCGGTGGGTTATGGCTGGCAGTGATGATTACACCCAAAGCTGCACCAAGTTTTACCGCACCCAAAGAAATCATAGGTGTTGAAACAAATCCTTTAGCCATTTTAACTTTAATTCCGTTGGCACACATTACCTGTGCAACCGTTTGCACAAATAGCGGGCCCGCAAAACGGCAATCATGACCCAATACAATTTGCAAATTATTTGCGTGTTTTGCTTTTATATATGTTGCGGCACCCTGAGCAACACGTTTCACATTATCAACCGTAAAATCTGCTGCAATGATTCCACGCCATCCGTCTGTTCCAAATTTTATCTGATACATATTTGTTGATTAGCGGCACAAAATAAAACGTTTCCGCTGTTTCTGCAAAGTTAATAGGCATACATTTACATATTACGTATTTCATTAATATTAATTTAATATAACTTTAATACATTCGAAAATATTTACGATGGCATGAAAAACATACTCATCTTATGCACCGGCAACAGTTGCCGAAGCCAAATTGCGCATGGTTATCTGGAGCACTTTACCAAAGGAAAGGCAACCATTTACAGTGCAGGTATAGAAACACATGGTGTGAACCCAAAAGCCATTGCAACAATGAAAGAAGATGGAATAGACATCTCTCACCATACTTCCAATAATCTGAAAGAATATTTACACATTGCGTTTGATTACATTATTACGGTTTGTGATAATGCCAATGAAAACTGCCCTTATTTTCCAGGAAAAGCACAAAAGTTGCATCAGAATTTTACCGACCCGGCAAAAGCAATAGGAACAACAGAAGAGGTGATGCAGGTTTTTGCAAAGGTTAGAGATGAGATAAAAGCATATTGTAAAGAATTTGCAGAGAAGCTGGTGATATAGCAGTGCAGGTAGTGAGCAACTTGCTGTTGGGCAATAAGAAGACTGATTATGCAGCGCTTTTAAACCATCAAATCAATACAATAATGGCAGTTAAAAAATAAACAAACACATGAATAAAAAATTATCGTTTCTTGATCGATTTCTAACCTTATGGATATTTTTAGCAATGCTTGGAGGGGTTGGCATCGGTTACTTTATGCCTTCATTTGTGGGCTATATAAATTACTTTCAAAATGGTTCAACCAACATTCCTTTGGCCATTGGGCTAATATTGATGATGTATCCGCCACTTGCGAAAGTTAAATATGAAGAGATAGGAAAAATAGTAAAACATCCAAGGATACTTGCTGTAGGTATTTTTCAAAGCTGGGTTATTGGCCCACTCTTTATGTTCTTATTGGCTTATATATTCATGAAAGATAATCCGCAATACATGGCAGGGCTGCTTCTTATAGGTCTTGCACCCTGCATAGCCATGGTGTTGGTGTGGAACGATTTAGCCAAAGGCGACAATGAATTGTGTGCAGGTATGGTGGCTCTAAACAGTATTTTACAAATATTATTTTACAGCACATACGCCTGGCTTTACATTACCTATCTTCCTCAGATAATGGGCATACAAGGTTATGAAGTAAACATCAGCATGGCAGAAATAGCTAAAAGTGTGCTCATCTATCTAGGCATTCCGTTTTTTGCAGGCCTAGTATCACGTTATATACTGATACACATAAAAGGACATGATTGGTTTAATCGTAAATACATACCGGCCATTAGTCCCATTACACTTGTTGCATTGTTATTTACCATTGTGATGATGTTCAGCATTAAAGGAGAAATGATTGTGCAGATACCTTTAGATGTTATAAAAATTGCCATCCCACTCACCATCTTTTTTCTGTTTATGTTCTTCAGTACCTTCTACCTGTTAAAACTTTTAGGAGGAAAATATCAAGAAACCACCACACTAGCTTTTACCGCAGGCAGCAATAATTTTGAACTGGGAATTGCAGTTGCCATTGCCATTTTCGGCATCCACTCCGGTGCCGCTTTTGCAGCTGTTATAGGTCCATTGATTGAAGTTCCGGTGTTGATATTGCTGGTGCAATTTGCATTAAAACAGCAGAAAACTTTCCGTTAAGAATTAGAAATTCATTTCATAATCCTATCACTGCTTTTGCTATTTTCGCTGCAAATAAGTATCAATGACAAAAGAGAAGAAAATAGCCTCATTTAATCCAAATGATATTGGCAATGCCGAT
>JBIIGU010000130.1:0-4255 GCA_044236275.1 Bacteroidia bacterium
AATTGCATTATTGCGTGTTGGTATAATAATGGAAACCCTGTCAGCCGATAAATTATGCAATATCAAACCATTGCTTAATGACACCAACTGCCTCTTGTGTAGAAAAATTTCAGGATAGTGTACAATGGTTTTTTTCTCTTGAATCCAATTGAGGAGTAACTCATATTGACTTTGTGGCGAAGATGGTAATGTATGATTTAATAATTCTGCTTTTATACAAAAAGCATTTTGTAAATAGTTTCTTGCAGCTAATGTGTGTGGGCTCCAGATTGGATTGAAATGTGGACGGGTATGCAATCCATTTTCATCTATCAAATCATAATTAAAGGTTACCACTTCAGGAAAATGATTTGAAACAATAAAACGCTCCAATAATACTTTTGCATCTTGTCTCCATGTATCTCCTTCATTTGATATGAGCACATAGCCTTCAGCAGGAACCTCTTTGGATAGTTGGTTTAGAACACGTATCAGTTTACCTGAATAATTGCCATCAACCATTCTTGATTTAAGCCATGATGAATAATCTGTTTGCTTTACAAAGAACTTACGTATTGCTTTAAATATAAGTTGCCCATATATCAATTGATACAAGGAATAGCTTAAAATGGCCTTAACGGATGTAAAAAATCCGGAATGGGTTCCGGTTATCGTTCTTATTCTATTTTTTAAAAACCCGGGCATTGCTTTTAATGAAAGAGACTTTCATAATATGCGGCCACATCATCTATTGGTCCGGTTAATGCAATTTTACCATCAACCAAGCACGCACCATGGGTGCATATTCTTTTTAACTCAACCAAACTATGTGAAACATAAACAATAGAGCATCCTGATTTTTTAATTTCATTAATTCGCTGAGCACACTTTTCCTGAAAACCAATATCACCTACAGAAAGTGCTTCATCAACAATTAAGATATCTGGCGTTTTTGCAACAGAGATGGAGAAGCCCAGCCTTGCTATCATACCTGCCGAATAGCGCTTCACCTGCATGCTTAGGTCTGCTTTGCTCAACTCGGAAAATTCCTCTACAAATACGATGGTGTCTTTAATTTCCTTGCTATTCATACCCATTAGTGTTGCAATCAGCTTAATATTATCATAGCCCGAAAGTTCTAGCTCAATACCTGCACCAATAGATAACATAGGCGCTATCCTTCCTTCAACCTTTATGGTTCCACGATTTGGTGTAATAATTCCTGCCAGCGTTCGGAGCAGGGTACTTTTGCCCGAGCCATTTTTTCCCATTAAGGCAAAGCACTCTCCTTTTTTTATTTCAAGAGTAACGCCTTTGAGAATGGCTTTTTTAACAAAGGGGCTCTTTAAACCAAAGGACATGATAAGATCCTTGAATGAATTTATTGCCTGATTCTGTATGAAGAAATCAACATATAAATCATCTATTTTAATAACGGTACTTTGCATGACTCAGATTAATAAAACGAAACAAAACTTTTCTTGAGCTTATGATAAACCAAAAGTCCTACCAATGAGGCCCCGGCTGCAAGACCTCCTGTAATAAGCCACAAACGCATTTCAGGCACAGCATTGTTATAAAGAATGATTCGCATAAACTCTATATAATGGTAGAGTGGATTAAGCGTAATAATCATACTGTACTTCTCCGGAATCATCTTGGCTGAATAAGCTATAGGTGTAAAATAAAATATTGCGGGCGATAAGGTATTCCACAACAAACCGATATCTCTGAAAAAAACATTTAGGGTGCATAAGAGTAAGCCTGCACCAAAGCTAAATATTGAGAAAATGAGAACAGCAGGAATTAGAAGCAATAGCTCAGAAGAGAAATTGAGTCCGAAAAAAATCATTAAACCGAAAAATGGTATAAAGGAAAGAAGAAAGGTAAACAGTTCCGCTGCAAGTGCGCTGAAAGGAAAAAGTAGTTTGGGAACTGCGATGGTTTTTAGCACACTGGCATTATGTATAATGGAAAGCATCATTTGGTTAATGGTATTATTAAAAAAAGTCCAAAACATGAGACCAATTAACGCAAATAAGGAATAACGTTCAATGTCAGGAAATGCATTACTGAATACAATTGTGAAAATAATAAGATAGGCCAGCGGATGAAGAAGACTCCACACAAAACCCAAAGCTGAGTTTTTATACTTCATCTTCATGTTCTTTATGGCAACGGTTGTAACCAGTTTAGGGAAATTTTTTACAGCGTGAATGGAAATCATGGTAGCGAAGATATTCTTTTAATTTATTCTGTCTTTGCAGCAGTTTCAATATTGGTTTCCTCTATTAAATAATCGGGCCTGTTCATTACATTACTCATAATACGGCTAATATACTCTCCGATGATGCCCATGCAAAACAATTGTGTTCCTCCAATAAGTGTCATTAAAATCATCATAGACGTCCAGCCCTTTACCGTTGAGTGCAAAACAAATTTTGAAACCAAAGCATAAATAATGGCTAAAACAGAAACAAGGGACATGATGAGTCCTATATACGTTACCAGCCTGATGGGAAAATGGGAGAATCCTGTAATACCATCCAAAGCAAAATTGAGCATTTTTTTAAACGAGTAACCGCTTTTGCCATGCAAACGTGGTTCGCGTTCAAACTCAATAAATGACTGCTTAAATCCCATCCACGCCATTTGACCTCTGAGGAATTTGTTCTTTTCAGGCATCTGTATTATAATATTTCTAACCCGCCTGCTTATCATCCTATAGTCACCGGTATCAATTGGAATGTCTACCGCGGTAATACTTCTCAAAATGCGATAAAATAATTTGGCGGTTAACTTTTTAAAAAACGAATCGCCCTTGCGGCTCCTACGTTTGGCATATACAATATCAAAACCTGAATTTAACTTTAACAACAACTCCGGTATTAACTCCGGAGGATCCTGAAGGTCTGCATCCATAATAACCAAACATTCTCCTCTAGACTTTTCAATACCTGCGTATACTGCCAACTGATGGCCAAAATTGCGCGACAAGGAAATATATTTTACTCTGTTGTCATTGTTTGCCAACTCCTTTATCAATCCTAATGAAAAATCAGAGCTGCCATCATTAATAAAAATGATTTCAAAAGCATTGGGTGAAACAGCGTCAACAACTCGTTTATATAAAACGGCAATATTTTCCTGCTCATTAAAAACGGGAATAACAATGCTTAAAAACGGGTGATTTTTTTGATTGAACTCCATTACGGTTGTTCTAAGAAGTGTTAAATAGAATGCGGTGGTTTTGGCAATATTATGAATATTTAACCACAATCAATTTATCTATTTGATTGATAAGCGCTATCTTCCCCATCGTTTAAGAGTGGAAAAATTACCTGTAACATACATCAATGCCCGTTTTCTTAGCCAGACCATAACAGGTGTTCAATTGTATGCGCGTGAAATTTGCAGACAGCTTTCCCAGCGCGAGTCCTGCAGGTTTGTGCTTATTGCACCAATGGGCACTCTGCTTCCTACTGAGCTGTCTCATCTTGATTTTGTTACCATTGGAAAAACCAAAGGCTACTCATGGGAGCAGATTGAATTACCCGCATACCTGAAAAAAAGAGGTTCCCCATTACTCATCAACCTATGCAATACTGCACCACTCCTATATAAAAATCAGTTTGTAACCATTCATGACCTTGCTTTTTTGCATCACCCGAAATGGTTTAGCAAGAGCTTTGCCGCAGTGTACAAATTTCTAATACCCAGAATTGCAAAGCGGGCCCAAAAGGTAATTACTGTTAGTCAAACCATTAAAGCACAACTCATCAGTGAATTGGGATTAGCCGAAAAAAACATTTGCGTTTTTGGTAACGGCCTGCAATATGATGTGCTGCAAAGCCATGTTGGTTCGCATAAAGAGAAAATTATTTTTACGGTTTCATCAATTAACCCCAGAAAAAACCTGCTAACCCTTATAAAAGCTTTTGAACAGGCTAATTTACCCGGCTATCAACTTATTATTTGCGGAGCTAAGCATGCGGTTTTTGGCAAACAACAACTGCCTGCCTCAAATCCAAATATCATTTTTGCCGGATATATGGATAATGCACAGATGATTGCCCACTACAAGAAAGCAGAAATTTTTGCCAGCCTATCATTAGATGAGGGATTTGGCATACCGGTGCTGGAGGCCGCTTATTTTAATTGTAAACTGCTGCTATCCAATATTCCTGTTTATAAGGAACTATACGCAGATGCTGGCGTTTTTATAAATCCGTATGATGCCGGAGCTGCTGCTGCTGCGCTAATCCAAATGATTCAA
>JBIIGU010000078.1:0-5444 GCA_044236275.1 Bacteroidia bacterium
GGTAAAGTGAAAGCGATGTTTGACGAGCGCGGTAAAAAAATGACCATTGCAGGACCTTCTGCTCCTGTTGTTATACTTGGATTTGATGGTGCTCCTCAGGCAGGTGATAAATTTATCGTTTGTAAAACCGAGCAAGAGTCAAAAGAAATTGCCAATAAACGAGCTCAGTTGCAGCGTGAGCAAGGTATACGTACGCACAAACACATCACACTTGATGAAATTGGAAGACGTTTAGCTATAGGTAATTTCAAAGAATTGAAGGTAATTGTTAAAGGTGACGTGGATGGATCCGTTGAAGCATTAAGCGATTCATTGATTAAACTTTCTACCGAAGAGGTTGCCGTAAGCGTAATATATAAAGGCGTAGGACAAATATCTGAAAGCGATGTATTGCTTGCCTCTGCATCTGATGCAATTGTTATTGGTTTTCAGGTGCGCCCTTCCGCTCAGGCACGCAAACTTGCCGAACAGGAATCCATCGACATCAGGTTATATTCTATTATCTACAAAGCCATTGAAGAAATAAAGGCTGCCATTGAAGGAATGCTTGAACCTACCATGGAAGAAAAGATTACCGGTAATGTTGAAATACGTGAGGTGTTTAAAATCTCCAAGGTTGGCACAGTTGCCGGATGTATGGTTACCGATGGAAAAATATTCAGAAACTCTAAGATTCGTATTATAAGAGATGGCGTAGTGGTTCACTCCGGTGAATTGGCTTCACTCAAGCGTTTTAAAGATGATATGAAAGAAGTGGCTCAAGGTTTTGAATGCGGGTTAAACATCCACAATTTTAATGATATTAAGGTTGGAGATATGGTAGAAGCCTACGAAGAAGTTGAGGTGAAACGTACCCTTAAATAATGATAAGCAAATTATCTTTTGCTGCATTGAAATAGCAGAAAAGAAATTTAAGAACGGGCAGGTTAAACATTGCTCAATAAAAAAGGGGCCTAGCCCCTTTTTTAATATTTGCTAACTTAATACAAATCTACACTGTGTATGGCATGCATGGGTATAAAGTGATCCTTCTCGAGTGTTATGCCTTTATCGGCCACAAAATGCACAATGCCTTTAACCTGAACATAGCCCTCTGCCGTTTTAATTACCAATCTGGTTTTTATTTTTACACTGCGGCCAAGGGTTACAGCTTTATCCAAGTTTACTCTCCTCACCCGCTTATCCGTTTCTGCTTCCAATGCATCAACTTCACCATAGTTGGCGTGAAACAATTCATCAAGGGCTATTTCCTTAATTTCTCTAAGGTTTAATACTTTATCCATTTCGGTAAGCTTATAAAGCTGCCTCGTATCTGCGGCTCACTTCATTCCAATTAATTACGTTCCAGAAAGCGGTACAATAATCAGGCCTGCGGTTTTGATAATGCAAATAGTATGCATGTTCCCAAACATCTAAACCTAAAACCGGAGTTCCTTTACATTCTGCAATATCCATTAAGGGATTGTCTTGATTAGGGGTGCTGCAAACACATAAATTTTTATTTGCATCAACACATAACCATGCCCAGCCACTGCCAAAACGAGCGGTAGCTGCTTTGTTAAACTCTTCTTTAAATTTATCAAATCCGCCCAACTGGCTGTTAATTGCATCCATCAATTTACCAGAAGGTTGTCCGCCTCCATCAGGCCCAATTACTTTCCAGAATAATGAGTGGTTGTAATGCCCGCCACCGTTGTTTCTAACAGGCATTGGGTATTTGCTTATATTTTTACAAATGTCTTCAATACTTAATTGCTCTGCATCTGTGCCTGCTATCGCATTATTTAAATTGGTGATATAGGCCTGATGGTGCTTGGTATGGTGTATTTCCATAGTACGAGCATCAATGTGCGGTTCAAGTGCGTTATACGCATAGGTTAGTTTTGGTAATTCAAATGCCATAATTTATTTTATTTAAGCGTTGCGAATATAATTAAAACAAGCACGCACAAATTAAGTTTGTCTTAGTTGCTTGAAAAATTCCTTCAATAGTATACTGCACTCTTCAGCCATCACTCCTGAAATAATATTTGTTTGCGGATGCAGCAAGGCGCCATACTTTCCATAACCCCTTTTCTCATCGGATGCTCCATAAACCACCTTTGGTATCTGGCTCCAAAAAAGTGCTCCGGCACACATTACACAAGGCTCAAGGGTAACATACAATGTACATTCCGTTAGGTACTTGGCACCAAGATAATTAGCTGCAGCGGTAATGGCTTGCATTTCTGCATGCGCAGTTACATCATTCAACTTTTCTGTTAGGTTATGTCCTTTGCCAATAATTCTATTGTTAGCCACCACTACGGCTCCAACGGGCACCTCGCCTGCATCATAAGCCTTGCGTGCTTCTGCCAAAGCCAACTTCATAAAATATTCGTCAGTAAATAATTCGCTCATCATTTATTTGACATGCAACTTACTACTTTTTAGGAAATGGAATCGCATGAAGCATGCAATTTAACCTATGCTTTTTAGTATTTTCGCCCATTCTATTAATGAACGAAACAAGCTATGCTAAGAACACATACCTGCGGAGAATTGAGAATTGCAGATGCCGGCAAAACGGTAACCCTTTGCGGCTGGGTGCAAAAGAGCAGAGATTTAGGCGGAATGACTTTTATTGATTTAAGAGATCGTTACGGCATTACCCAACTTGCATTTAATATGGATAGCAACGAAACCCTCTGCATGGGTGCAAGAAAACTCGGACGCGAATTTGTGTTGCAGGTTAGCGGCATGGTTAAAGAGCGAGAAAGTAAGAATAACCAGATACCAACAGGTGAAATTGAAATTATTGTAAGCGATTTTAAAATTTTGAATGAAGCAGCAACACCACCTTTTACCATTGAAGAAAATACAGATGGTGGTGATGATTTGCGTATGAAATACCGCTATTTGGATTTGCGCAGGGCATCTGTAAGATCAAACCTGCAACTGCGCCACCAGGTGGCTAAACAAACCCGTGCATATCTGGATGCAAAAGAATTTATAGAAGTAGAAACCCCAGTTTTAATTAAATCAACCCCCGAAGGAGCTCGCGATTTTGTGGTGCCCAGCCGCATGAATCCGGGTGAGTTTTATGCCTTGCCTCAATCACCGCAAACTTTTAAACAGCTGCTTATGGTTAGCGGCTTTGATAAATACTACCAGATTGTAAAATGTTTCAGGGATGAAGACCTGCGTGCCGACCGTCAACCGGAATTTACGCAGATAGATTGCGAAATGAGCTTTGTAGAACAGGAGGATGTGCTGCAAATGTTTGAAGGATTGGTGAAGCATTTGTTTAAAACAGTAAAAGGAATTGATATTGAATCTTTACCCCGAATGACTTACGCAGATGCCATGCGCTATTATGGCAGCGATAAACCCGATACACGTTTTGATATGAAGTTTGTGAAATTGAATGAGGTGGTAAAAGGCAAAAACTTTAAAGTGTTTGATGACGCAGAACTTGTTGTGGCTATTTGTGCAAAAGGTTGCGCTGAATATACCCGCAAGCAACTGGATGAGCTTACCGATTTTGTAAAACGTCCGCAGATTGGTGCAAGTGGATTGGTGTATGCACGCGTGAATGCGGATGGAACCATCAAATCATCCGTAGATAAATTTTACGATGAAGCTGCATTAAAATTATGGGTCGAAAAATGCCAAGCCCAACCGGGAGACTTGATTCTAGTATTGGCAGGAGAAAAAGAAAAGACCAGAAAAGCATTAGGGGAACTGCGATTGGAAATGGGTACACGACTTGGCTCACGCAATAAAGATACATACTCCTGCTTGTGGGTAATAGATTTTCCTTTGCTGGAGTATAACGGAGAAGAAGGTCGCTATTTTGCCATGCACCATCCGTTTACATCGCCTAAGCCTGAAGATTTATATCTGATTAACCAAATGCTCAAAGAGCACAGAGAAGAAATATTAACAGACAGAAGCCCCGGTCAGATAAAATTGCCCAGAGCCAATGCTTACGACATGGTCATAAACGGTGTAGAAGTAGGCGGTGGCAGTGTACGTATTTACAACAAGGAGTTGCAGGCAAAAATGTTTGAGCTGCTTGGATTTACCCACGAAGAAGCACAGAAACAATTTGGATTTTTAATGGATGCATTTCAATACGGAGCACCACCACATGCAGGTATTGCTTTTGGATTTGACCGGTTGTGTTCGCTGTTTGGTGGAGCTGATTCGATACGCGATTTTATTGCTTTCCCTAAAAACAACAGCGGCAGAGATACCATGATTGATGCGCCAAGTACGATAGATGAGAAGCAGTTGAAGGAACTGGGGATTGGATTAAGGATCTAAAACACACGCACTTCATCCCGCCTTGCGTGACGGTTATCTGCGCGAAGAGATTAAACATCCATATTCAATCATAACTTTTTCTTTCATGGATATTCAATAAAAAAGGGCTCTGGTGAGCCCTTTTTTATAATTCATTCATGTTGAATTAGTAGTCGTTTACGACCTAATCCGTTTTCGGTTTTAATTAATACCTGATATAAACCATTACCCAATTGTGCTATATTAACGCTGTTTCCGGTAAACTGCATCACTTCTCTTCCGTTCAAATCAAGTATTATACCTTGTTTTACCTGGTAAGCCATTTCAATATTCAGAATAGATGAAGCAGGATTTGGATACAAATTAAAATCTACCGTATTATTAAATACAGAAGACAATCCTGTTGGAATTATCTCATAAATAGAATCAACCTGCCATTCAAAATCACTTATAAAACCGGTAGAATCTAAATTAGCTGTAGCTATGGCATAAACACCATTCTTTGCATACCAAGAAATGGTTTTGGCCGTATCAATTTGGTTGCCAATATTACTCCAGCTGCCTAATAGCTTAACTCCAATAGCTACGTTGGTTCTAATTTCAGCCTTTACACGCAGCACTTGATAGTTATCGGTAGGCGTTTTCAAAGTGCCGTAAGCATCTGCTACACTTTCTGAAATTACATTACCAATAATGCGAACTGAATCGGCAGGAAATGGAATACCAAAGTCTGCAGGTGTACCAAAGATGGCTATCTTAACGGTATCACTAAAGCTATCCAAATAATCTAGTGGAAAAGCCAATGCTCGCAATTTACCTTCAAATCCTGGTAATTCCTGTGGTTGAATAATAGTTGTAACAGCATCGTTATTTACAATAAAGTATGCGGTATCTTCTCCCGTTATAATCCCGTGGGTAGCTTCTTCAGGTGCATTGGGAAGACCGGTAGCAGAAATAAAAGTGGTGCTATCGAAATACTCGGGCTTCAATCCACTGAAATCCCAGGTTTTATTTGCACCTGCAGCACCCGCACTAAGAGGAGCAGGAAATGCTGTCTGGCCTCCAACATAAATCTTATCACCTGTGTCTCCAAAATCAGTTCTTACAATTTGAATTTGAGCAAAAGCAGGTGTTAAAAGTAGCAGTGATAAAATAGC
>JBIIGU010000080.1:0-5412 GCA_044236275.1 Bacteroidia bacterium
CAGCATACACACGAAGACCCAACAGAAGAGAAAATAGATGCGGGCAAATTAATTATGGAGCATATTGCAGATGCTTACGATTGGCATATTGCTACAATTGGTCATACTCACGTATCTATTCCTTTACCTGTAATTTTAAAAGATGCTAAAGGTTTTCACATTTTTCTTTCCAGCAAATTTGAGCATGGGCACGCCACGGTTCATGGCTATAAACTAGAGCATGGTAAAATTGTAGCTTTGAATTCAGATGGCAGTATAAATGAGCATGCAGAGTTCCTGGACTTTTCCATTACTAAAAATGTAGCATCGATGTTTATTGCTGTGGCTTTTCTGCTATGGATTATGTTTAGTGTGGCAGGCCACTATAAGAGAAATAGCAGCAAAGCACCCAAAGGTTTGCATAATGCAATAGAAACGCTCATTATTTTTATACGGGATGAAGTGGCAAAACCTTCTATAGGCCATAAATACGAAAAGTTCATGCCTTTTCTTCTAACCTTATTCTTCTTTATTTTTATCAATAATTTATTCGGACTGGTTCCTTTCTTCCCAGGCGGAGCAAATGTTACAGGCAATATTGCAGTTACACTTGTGCTAGCAATGTTCACTTTTATTATCACCACTATTAATGGCAATAGAAGTTACTGGGGGCATATTTTTGCGCCTCCGGGTGTTCCAAAAGCATTATGGATTTTACTAATACCAATTGAAATTATCGGCATGTTCAATAAACCTATCGTGTTAATGATACGTTTGTTCGCAAATATTACTGCAGGTCATATCATTCTATTAGGTTTCTTCTCTCTTATATTCATATTTGGCGCAGCCAATCAGTACCTTGGTCTTGGCGTGTCAGTTCTATCAGTAGCTTTCACAACTTTCATGAGTTTCCTTGAGCTATTGGTAGCATTTCTTCAGGCTTATGTTTTTACCCTGCTCTCTTCACTTTATTTCGGTTCGGCCATAGAGGAGCATCATCACAACGATTCACATTAACATTATTAACAAACCAATTCAAATAACAACTAAAAACAAATCATTATGACTCTATTAAACATTTTATTGCAAGCAGCAACAGATCCGGGATTTGCCAAAATGGGCGCAGGTATTGGTGCAGGATTAGCCGCAATCGGAGCAGGCATGGGTATTGGCCGCATTGGTGGCAGTGCCTTGGAATCAATGGCTCGCCAGCCTGAAATCTCCGGAGATATCCGTGCAAACATGATTGTGGCTGCTGCGTTAATTGAAGGTGCAGCATTCTTCAGTATCGTGTTGTGCCTACTTATAGTATTGCTGTAATCAACAGCGTAATATGCAAGAATACGGGTACCGATTTCCCGGTAATCCGTATTCCTGTATGTAATTTAGCTTTGAATCTGATTTAGCCAATATTTACAATATAACTTAGTACCATGGAATTAATTAAACCGGGTTTAGGCCTCTTATTCTGGATGACAGTAACCTTTAGCATTGTGCTTTGGTTATTATCTAAATATGCATGGAAACCTATTTTAAAATCAATAAGAGAACGCGAAGACTCTATTAATAATGCACTGAATGCCGCAGATGATGCGCGCAAGCAAATGGATGCTCTGAAAACAGACAATGAAAAATTATTGGCTGAAGCACGCAAAGAACGCGATCGCTTGCTTAAAGAAGCTTCAGAAATGAAGGATAGCATCATTGCCCAAGCTAAAAAGTCAGCTGATGATGAGGCGCGCAGACTTATTGCCAACGCTAATGACGCAATTGAAAAAGCTAAAATCAATGCCATGAACGAATTGAAAAGCCAAGTAGCTGTGCTTTCTGTTGATATGGCTGAGAAGATTCTTCGGAATAAAATGGATGACCGCAGTCAGCAGGTGGCTTTTGTAAATGAAAACCTAAAAACAATAACACTCAACTGAAATGTCAGAATTTAGGGGAGCCATACGTTATGCGAAAGCGCTAATCGACCTAAGTGTTGAGCAAAAAAGCCTGGAGCAAATTCATGGCGACATGAAAGATTTTTTGGCTGTGCTGAAAAAAAATCCAGCATTGGAGGCTACACTTAAAAGTCCGGTTATAATTGGCGAAAAGAAGTTTGCAGTGCTTAAACTTATTTTCGGCAAATCCATGCATGCAAATAGCATAGCATTTTTTCAAATTATCATTCGCAAAAACCGCGGAATGTTTTTAAAAGCCATTGCAGAGGCGTTTATTGTCCAGTATAATCTGATTAAAAACATTGCAAGAGCAGAGATTAAAACTGCTGTGGCATTGGATGAAAAAACTTATGCTGAAGTACAAGATTTTATTGCCAAAAGCACAGGTAAAAACATTGAACTTAAAACCACTGTACAACCTGAGTTAATTGGAGGTATTGTGGTAAAAATGGAAGACCGTTTGTTTGATGCAAGCATCAAAGGCAAACTGCAACAACTGAAACAAGAATTATTAAACACTTACATTTCTAAATAACATATTATGGTAGAGATCAGACCTGATGAGGTTTCGGCAATCATAAGAGAGCAACTCAGCAACTTTAAATCTGAGGCTGAACTGGAGGAAGTAGGTACCGTGCTCCAAGTGGGTGACGGTATCGCACGTATTTACGGTTTAAGCAAAGTACAATCGGGCGAACTTGTAGAGTTTGCCAATGGCACCCAAGCTATCGTTCTTAACTTAGAGGAAGACAATGTTGGTGCGGTATTATTGGGCTCATCTGACCAAATAGTGGAAGGTGATACTGTGAAACGTACCGGACGTATTGCTTCCATAAAAGTTGGCGAAGGCATGGTAGGCCGTGTTGTAAACACCCTTGGTCAGCCAATCGATGGTAAAGGACCTATTAGCGGAGAGGTTTATGAAATGCCCCTTGAGCGCAAAGCTCCAGGAGTTATTTACCGCGAGCCGGTAAAAGAGCCACTCCAAACCGGTTTGAAAGCTATAGATGCTATGATTCCAATCGGACGTGGACAACGCGAGTTGGTAATTGGTGACCGCCAAACAGGTAAAACAGCTGTTTGTATTGACACCATTATCAATCAAAAAGAATTTTACGAAGCAGGTAAGCCTGTTTATTGTATATATGTTGCTATAGGTCAGAAAGCCTCAACAGTGGCTCAGGTGGTTAAAACCCTTGAAGAAAAAGGTGCAATGGCATTTACTATTGTAGTAGCTGCTACTTCATCAGATCCGGCTCCTATGCAATTCTTTGCACCAATGGCAGGTGCTTCAATAGGTGAAGCTTATCCGGGTGACGTATTTTATCTGCATAGTCGCTTACTGGAGCGTGCAGCCAAAATCAACTCCACCGATAGCATTGCTCAAGCAATGAATGATGTTCCTCCATCTATCAAGCATTTGGTTAAGGGTGGTGGTTCATTAACTGCTCTACCAATTATTGAAACGCAGGCCGGTGACGTATCCGCTTATATACCAACCAACGTAATTTCCATTACCGATGGGCAAATATTCTTGGAAGCAAATTTGTTTAATAGCGGTGTGCGTCCTGCCATTAACGTTGGTATTTCCGTATCTCGTGTGGGTGGTAATGCACAAATTAAATCCATGAAAAAGGTTGCAGGTACTTTAAAGTTAGATCAAGCCCAATACCGTGAATTGGAAGCATTTTCTAAATTCGGTTCCGACCTTGACCCTGCTACCAAAGCCGTATTGGCAAAAGGGGCACGCAATGTTGAAATTTTGAAACAAGGACAATTCTCTCCCCTTCGCGTAGAGCAGCAAATTGCGATTATTTATCTTGGTACAAAAGGTTTACTTTCAAACATACCGGTAAATAAAGTTCGTGAGTTTGAATCTGAATTTCACCAATACATGGAAACAAAACATAAAAATGTATTGGACGAATTGAAGAAGGGTAATTTTAATGATGACATTACTGCAACAATAGAGAATGCAGCCAAAGAGTTATCAGCAAAATACAGCGCTTAAGCTTTAAAAAATGGCCAATTTAAAAGAAGTAAGAACACGTATTACCTCGGTAGGCTCAACGCAGCAAATTACCAAAGCCATGAAGCTGGTGAGTGCCACCAAGCTAAGAAAGGCACAAAATGCTATTATGCAAATGCGGCCATATGCCCTTAAGCTAAATGGTATTCTAGCCAATCTCTCCGACTCAATGGATGTTGATTCGCTCAATGTTTATTTCAGTAAACGTGAAATAAAGAATGTACTGCTTGTGGTTATCAGCTCTGACCGCGGCCTTTGTGGTTCATTTAACTCAAATATTATCAAAAAAGCATCAGCACTGGTTTTAGAAAAATATTCGGGCAAAAACGTAACTATCTTACCCATCGGTAAAAAAGGCTCAGAATTTTTTACAAAGCAGCAAAAAATTAAAGTTACCGTTCAAACTAATTTCCGCGATACTTTCTTGCGTCTTAACGCAACCTCCGGATTTGAGTTAGGTCAGTTTTTGCTCGACTCCTATCAAAGCGGTAAATATGATGTTATTGAAATCATATACAATCAGTTTAAAAATGCTGCCACGCAAATTCTTACCAACGACCAGTTTTTGCCAATTGACACTCAATCAATAAAAAACGAACAGAAATCAAAAAATGATTATTTGTTTGAACCTTCAAAGGCAGAAATACTGGAGGACCTTATACCACGTATTCTAAAAACACAGGTATATCGTTCTCTTCTTGATTCTTCGGCATCAGAGCATGGGGCGCGTATGGTGGCAATGGATAAAGCAACTGATAATGCAGGTGAATTGCTAAAAGCGTTAAAAATAGAATACAATCGTGTGCGTCAGGCAGCGATTACAACAGAGATTTCTGAAATTGTGGGTGGTGCAGCGGCATTGAGCAGTAATTAAAATCAATGTTTCTCATTAAAAAAGCAGCTCAATAAGCTGCTTTTTTAATTTTACTCAGTTTCTTTTTCATCATAAAAGTCTTCCAAACCTCCGAAATACTCATTGTTCCAACCCTCTACTATTTCTTCAAAAGCTTCATCTGGTATATTGGTATGCCTAAGTTCAACTGAGGTACCTGACTTGTGTGCATGCAACTTAATTGTTACAATAGAGGCTAATTCCTGATCACCAAAATACCACTCCTGCTCAATTTTATTTCCTGGTTCAAAGGCCAAATTTTTTCCGCATATGGCATCGTCCCATAATGAAAATTCTGTTCCGGGCTCGGGTTTCATTACTGCAGGTGCTCCGGTCCACAGCCTTATGGTGGCCTCATTGGTTAGTGCCGCATAAACCTCTTCAGGAGGAGCAGGTAATAGATAATACTTCTTAAAGTCTTTCATTTGAGCAAAGGTATCAACTTCCGGCTGCTTTCAATATCAGCATTGCTTGCTCAGTGATTGGAAAATTAATTTCATACCTTCGCAAAGGTGAGTTATCGCAATGCATACGCCAAACAAATCAAGCAAAAAGCCATGGAACTT
>JBIIGU010000081.1:0-5398 GCA_044236275.1 Bacteroidia bacterium
GTATTCCTTCAAGGAGCAGAAATACTATTTGAGGCAGCCAAAGACTTTCCTGATCTTGACTTTATAGACTTTGGAAGCGGATTTAAAGTAGCCTATAAAGAAGGCGATGTAACCACTGATATTGAAGATCTGGCCGCAGCCATTACCCAGCGTTTTCAGGAATTTTGCAAAGAATATGGTCGTGATTTGGAATTATGGTTTGAACCGGGAAAATTTATTGTGAGCGAATCCGGATATTTTTTAACCAAATGTAACGTAATTAAGCAAACTACGGCAACTGTGTTTGTGGGGATAAACTCAGGTCTTAACCACTTAATCAGGCCCATGTTATATGATGCCTACCATGAGATTGTGAATATTTCTAATCCAACAGGCAAGCCAAGAATCTATACGGTTGTAGGATACATCTGTGAAACCGACACCTTTGGCTGGGACAGAAAGTTAAATGAAGTGCACGAAGGAGATATTATTTGTTTTAAAAATGCAGGAGCATATGGATTCACTATGAGCTCTAACTATAATGCCCGCTTCAGACCTGCGGAAGTATTATTATATAAAGGCGAAGCACACCTCATTAGAAAAGCAGAGAGTTTTGAGGACTTAACAAGAAATGAGGTTGAGGTAAATTTCTAAGAAATTCTATCTGATTTTAATTCTGCGCCCCGGACGCAATTTTGTTTTGGTGGATATGCGATTAAGACGAGCAAGTGTTTTTACACTGATACCATACTTGTAAGCAATTTTAGATAAGGTCTCCCCTTTTTTAACCAGATGATAGCGCGTGCGCAGTTTGCTTGCTTGTACTTTGTATAAGTGGCTGAAACAACTCTTATCAATCATCAATGAATCACTGAGTAAGGAGCCTGTAGGAAAATATACAATCTTGTTTGGGTCAATTTTTTCACCCTTGTACCTCACTTCAAAATGCAAATGAGGTCCGGTTGATTTTCCGGTGCTGCCGGCAAGCCCAATTATATCACCTGAACGTAGCGGAGCTCCGGGCCATGTAAGCAATTGATTAAAATGGGCATACAAAGTTTCCAAACCGTTATAATGCCTGATAAGCACCACATAACCGTAATCAGCACTTCGCTTAGCCACCCGCACCACACCATCAAACATGGCATATACAGGGTCGCCAACTTCCATTCGCACATCAACACCAAAATGAAATTTTGCCCTCCTGCCCCATCGCCTAAAGCCAAAAGTTGACGTAATATCACCCAATGCAGGCGGATGAAAAAAACAGTCCATACTATCGCGCAAGGCTATCAGAACCGTATCATTCATATTGCGCAAATCAACTTTATATGGATTGATAGTTAGTGTATCCCATCCTGCCGGATAATGATCATTGGCAGGAATCATTGCTGAATCAAATGTAAAGTTGGGTATTCTAATAAAATCCCAGTAGGTTAAATCTGTATAACCCGTAAAGTTATCAAAGTCTTCACCTTCATCATCCAGGGCTTCTCCTGCTTCATCTTCAGTAAGGACAGAATCTTCCTGCTCAGTTACTTGTGCATTCACGTTTGTGTTGAAACAAACCACAAGCATAAATAGAACTATAAAATATGGTAAGGAAATATTGAAAGAGAAGAATTTTAATTTCATTAATAAATTGCATTAGCCAGTAAGTGCTTGGCCTGCAATTTATCTTTTTCTAATTGCTTTTTAAGTTCATCAGGGCTCGAAAAACGCTTTTCATCCCTTATTTTATCAACATACATAATGGTGATATTTTTTTCATAGATGCTTTGAGAGAAATCAAATATGTGAACCTCTATGGAGTGTTTAGTTCCGTCAACAGTGGGCCTGAAACCGGCATTTAGCATACCTCCGTAAAGCACATCATCAACCATTACTTTTACGGCATAAACACCATTGGCAGGTACTAATTTAAAAGGATGCGATACGGCAATATTTGCCGTAGGAAAACCTATTGTTCTACCAAACTTTTTTCCCTCTATTACAATGCCTGAAAGAGTATAAAAACGTCCCAAATATTTTGCAGCCGTATGCACCTCACCCAATTCTAGCGCTTTGCGTATGCGGGTAGAACTTACTGACTCTGCCTCCACATCTTGCCTGGGTATTTCTTCTATTTCAAATCCATAAAGTGATGCATATTCTTTTAAATGCTCAAACGTGCCCTCTCGGTTTTTTCCAAAACGATGATTATAGCCTATCACCAGCACTTTTGTTTTAATTGTATTAACTATGATATCCCTGATAAACTGCAACGAGGTGAGCCTAGAGAACTCCTTGGTAAAAGGCAGCACAAGCAAATGATCAACTCCTGCTTGCTCCAATGAGGCTATTTTTTCATCTAGTGTTTGCAATAAATGTAACCCATGATCTTCCGGAAACAATACCATCCTCGGGTGCGGCTCAAATGTCATTACCACCGTTTCGCCTTGATGAATTTTTGCCAGCTCCTTCAGTCGGTTTAAAATAGCCTGATGTGCCAGATGCACTCCATCAAATGTGCCCTGGGTAACAATTGCATTTCGTATTAGAGGAAGTTCCTGAAGACTTCGGTAAACTTTCATGAGTGGGCAAAAATACCGATTTCACCATATTTCCGCTTATTGTTGAATCGGCTTAAGCTAAACTCTTGATTTTCGCGGCAGTTCGTTCTGTAAGTCTAAATATTTGTTATGGTGATAAATACCCTCTAAAAACCTATTTTCGCGGCCGAATGAAGCACATCAGGAATTTTTGCATAATTGCACATATTGACCACGGAAAGAGCACCCTTGCCGATCGTTTACTGGAATACACCAAAACCGTTAGCGCACGCGAATTACAGGCGCAGGTGCTTGATGATATGGATTTAGAAAGGGAAAGAGGGATTACCATTAAAAGCCACGCCATACAGATGGATTATGAGCTAAACGGTCAGAAATATGTATTAAACCTGATTGATACCCCCGGACATGTTGACTTTAGTTATGAGGTTTCACGCTCTATTGCAGCTTGCGATGGTGCCCTGTTAATTGTGGATTCTTCTCAGGGTATTCAGGCTCAAACCATTTCAAACCTTTATTTGGCAATTGAACAAGGACTTGAAATCATTCCTGTATTAAATAAAATAGACTTACCTCACTCCATGCCGGAAGAAGTAAGCGACCAGATTATTGATTTGATTGGCTGCAAGCCTGAAGAAATTATACGTGCCAGTGGAAAAACCGGTCAGGGTGTTCACGATATTCTGCATGCAATTGTGGATCGCATACCGGCACCCAAAGGCGATGAAAAAGCCCCATTAAAGGCACTCATCTTCGATTCTGTTTTCAATTCGTTCCGAGGTATCATCGCATATTTCAGGGTTTATGATGGCATCATACGCAAAGGTGATAAAGTTAAATTTTTAGCTACCGGTAAAGAATATCTGGCTGATGAAGTGGGTGTTTTACGACTAGATATGGAGCCACGAACCGAAATTAAAGCCGGTGATGTGGGATACATAATTTCCGGAATTAAAGAAGCACGCGAGGTAAAGGTGGGCGATACGCTTACCCATATTGACAGACCTTGTGCCGAAGGCGTTAAAGGTTTTGAAGATGTTAAGCCAATGGTATTTGCAGGTATTTACCCGGTTGATACGGAAGATTTTGAAGAGTTGCGTGAAAGCATGTACAAACTGCAGCTTAATGACGCTTCATTAACTTTTGAGCCAGAAAGTTCCGCTGCCTTAGGCTTTGGTTTCCGCTGCGGTTTTTTGGGTATGCTTCATATGGAAATTATTCAGGAGCGCTTGGAGCGTGAGTTTAACATGACAGTAATTACAACTGTGCCTAACGTAAGTTATCATTGCTATACCAACAAAGGAGATATGGTGGTTGTAAATAACCCGAGCGATTTACCTGAGCAAAATTATATCGACCACGTAGAAGAGCCTTTTATTGCCGCAACTATTATAACCCGCTCAGAGTTCGTTGGCGCCATTATGACTTTATGTTTAGGAAAACGAGGCATACTTAAAAATCAAGTTTACCTAACAGCCGACCGTGTAGAAATGAAATTTGATATGCCGCTTGCAGAAGTGGTATTCGATTTCTTTGATAAACTGAAAACGATATCGAAAGGCTATGCTTCGTTCGACTATCATCCGATTGGTTATGTACAAAGTGATCTGGTTAAATTGGATATTTTGCTTAATAAAGATACGGTTGACGCACTTTCAGCTATCATTCACCGCGAACGTGCCTATGACTGGGGAAAGAAAATATGCGAAAAATTAAAGGAACTCATACCACGTCATCAATTTGAGATACCCGTGCAGGCCAGTATCGGTGCCAAGGTTATTGCCCGTGAAACCATTAAGGCCCTTAGAAAAGATGTTACAGCAAAATGCTACGGAGGTGATATTTCTCGTAAACGTAAATTACTGGAGCGCCAAAAGGAAGGTAAGAAAAGAATGAGACAAGTTGGTAGCGTAGAAATACCGCAAAGTGCATTTATGGCGGTATTGAAATTAGACTAAAATTAAACGGCAGGATTTTTATCTTGCCGTTGTTTTTTATAAACGGTTACATTCTATTCAAAATATAAACCTCACAACTATGCAAATAATGGATGGGAACATAGTATCGCAATACCTGCGCAAACAAATCCAAGAAGAGGTAGCCCAGCGCAAAGCAGAAGGTAAAAAAACACCTCATCTGGCAGCTATACTGGTAGGAAACGATGGTGCCAGCATGACTTATGTAGGTGCCAAGGAAAAGGATTGCAATGAGGTTGGGTTTCACTCCTCCGTGTTGCGCTTTGATGCATCCATTACCGAAGCAGAACTGATAGCCGAAGTTGAAAGAATTAATAACAATACAGAAATTGATGGATTAATTGTACAGCTGCCTTTACCCAAACACATTAATGAAAAACGCATTACAGAAACCATTTCATGGAAAAAAGATGTAGACGGTTTTCACCCCATGAATGTGGGCTTAATGTTTAAAGGCCTGCCCTGCTTTTTACCTGCTACACCCTTTGGCATTATTAAATTGATAGAACATTATCAGATTGAGACCAGCGGCATGCATTGTGTTGTTATTGGCAGAAGTGATATTGTAGGGAAGCCCATGAGCGCACTGATGCTGCAGAAGAATTGCACGGTTACCGTATGCCACAGCAAAACCAAAAACCTTGATGCCTTTACCCACAGCGCTGATATTGTAATTGCAGCATTAGGTATTCCCGAATTTTTAAAAGGCAATATGATTAAAGATGGGGCAATTGTAATAGATGTTGGCATTACCCGTGTAGCTGATGCAACAAAGAAATCCGGATTTGCTCTTAAAGGTGATGTAGAATTTGAATCATGCGCAACCAAAGCAGCTTGGATTACCCCCGTACCGGGTGGTGTAGGACCTATGACAAGAATTGCCTTACTACT
>JBIIGU010000083.1:0-5396 GCA_044236275.1 Bacteroidia bacterium
ACCTACTGCTCAGGCCTAACCAAATCGATTTAGTTGGCATTTGTATGGCCTTAGTGGGTTATAATTGCCTGTTTATAACTTGAATGTAGCAAAAAGCAGGGAAAGTTTATCTTTGCCAAAATCTAACCTACATTGGACAAACAAATTAAATTCCCGGCCACGCTGGTTCTTGCAGACGGAACCGTATTTATCGGAACATCTATTGGAAAAATTGGTACCACCACCGGTGAAATTTGTTTCAACACCGGGATGACAGGATACCAAGAAGTATTTACAGACCCTTCTTATTTTGGCCAAATTCTTGTTCAAACCAATGTGCACATTGGTAACTATGGTATTAACACAGAAGAAGTAGAGTCAGACTCCATAAAAATTGCCGGTTTGGTGTGCAAGCAGTTTAATGTACCTTTCTCACGCAAAATGGCCGGAATGACGGTGGAAGATTATTTTGCAACACAGAATATTGTAGGGATTTCTGATATCGATACAAGACAAATTGTAAGGCATGTGCGCAGCAAAGGTGCAATGAATGCAATTATCTCCTCAGAAAATAAAAGCGTGGAAGAGTTAAAAGCAGAGTTGGCCAAAGTTCCTTCCATGGCAGGCCTTGAGCTTTCTTCAAGTGTGTCTACCACTCAAACTTATTTTATTGGTAACGATGCAGCATCCAAGCGCGTAGCAGTGCTTGATTTAGGAGTAAAGAAAAATATTCTACGTAGCCTTGCCGAGAGAGATTGTTACTTGGGTGTTTTTAATGGAAAAACATTACTGGCTGAAATGATGAAATTTAGACCAGATGGATTCATGATTTCAAATGGCCCCGGTGACCCGGCCGCAATGGATTATGCAGTAAATACGGTTAAGGAAATTTTAGCTAGTAAAGTGCCATTGTTTGGTATTTGCTTAGGACATCAGGTTTTGGCTGAGGCTAATGGAATTTCAACATTCAAAATGCATAATGGCCATAGGGGATTGAATCATCCTGTTAAAAATGTTATAACAGGGCACTGTGAAATTACTTCGCAAAATCATGGTTTCTCTGTTAATGCAGATGATGTAAAAAACAATAAAGATATTGAGATAACTCATATTAATCTAAACGACCAAACCATTGAAGGTATTCGATTGAAAAATAAAAAAGCCTTCTCTGTACAATACCATCCGGAAGCAGCTCCGGGCCCGCATGACAGCCGTTATCTCTTTGATGATTTTGTAAAACTGATGAATGCCTGATTTCATGGCTTCAACCGATAGTCTTTATCAAAATTATTTTACCAATCGAGGGGTTGATTCATCCAGCTACGAGTCATATAAGCTACCAACGTATCTTCAACAAATTCTGCCTCCAAACAAAGAAGCAAATATTTTAGATATTGGGTGTGGATTTGGGCAAATGCTGTTTGCTTTAAAAAAACAAGGTTACACAAGACTTAACGGGCTAGAGCTATTGCCGGAAGCTGCAGCCTATTGTAAAGAGCATTTAAGTTTATCAGTAGAGCAAGGTGGCGATATAGAATTATATGCATCTAGACACCAAGATAAGTTTGATTTGATAATAATGAGCCATGTATTGGAGCATTTAACTAAAGAGTCAATTATTACTGTGCTTAAGTCAATTTCTCAAATGTTGCGCACAGATGGTTCGTTGGTTCTGATGGTACCAAATGGACAAAGCCCTAATCACAGCTACTGGATGTGGGAAGATTTCACACATCATACCTTATTTACTGCAGGCAGTTTATTGTATGTACTAAAGTCGGCAGGATTTACCAAAGTAGAATTTTTAGACCCTAATGATTTGCTTGATAAGCATCCATTAAAGCGTTTGTTTAAGCAATTTTTTCAATACCTTTATCGCATTAATAAACGGTTCTGGAATAGTGTAAACAGTAGCGGATATCATTATGCGAGTCCTGTTATCTATACGTGGGAACTTAAAATTAAGGCAACCAAATAAATTTATTATATCATGAGTCAAATAATCAATATTCATGCAAGACAAATCCTCGACTCCAGAGGTAATCCAACAGTAGAGGCAGAAGTTATTACAGAAGGCGGTGCACTTGGCCGTGCCGCTGTTCCTTCAGGGGCATCAACTGGTGCTCATGAGGCTGCAGAGCTTCGTGATGGGGATAAAAAAATGTATTTGGGTAAAGGTGTGCTTAAGGCAGTAGAGAATGTGAACAAGGAGATTGCTGATAGGTTAATCGGTATGGATGTGTTTGAGCAGAACGAAATTGATCGTCAGATGCTAAAGCTTGATGGTACTGATAACAAAACAAAACTGGGAGCCAACGCAGTTCTTGCAGTGTCATTGGCTTGCGCTAAGGCAGCAGCAGTAGAGAGCAATATGCCTCTATATCGTTATGTTGGTGGTGTAAATGCCAATACATTGCCAATACCTTTAATGAATATATTAAATGGCGGTGCTCATGCTGATAATTCAATCGATTTTCAGGAATTTATGATAATGCCTGTAAAGGCTGATTCATTCAGTGAGGCTTTGCGCATGGGTACTGAAGTATTCCATCATCTTAAAGTTGTGCTTAAGAAAAAAGGATACAGCACCAATGTTGGAGATGAAGGAGGCTTTGCTCCAAATATCCCATCCAATGAGGAAGCTATAGAAACAGTTTTAAACGCAATTGAGGAAGCAGGATACAAGCCAGGTAAAGATATTTATATAGCAATGGATGCTGCTACGACCGAGTTTTATGATGAGAAAACGGGGATTTACACGTTTAAAAAATCTGATAAGCGTGAGATGGATTCTGCCGGAATGGTGGCATACTGGAAAGAATGGACAAGTAAATACCCGATTATATCTATTGAAGATGGAATGGCCGAAGATGACTGGAAAGGTTGGGCTGAATTAACTGCAGTATTAGGCAGCAAAGTACAATTGGTAGGAGATGATTTGTTTGTGACCAACAGCAAGCGTCTGTCAAAAGGCATTGAAAAAGGCGTAGCCAACTCTATACTGGTTAAGGTAAATCAAATTGGCTCGCTAACTGAAACTATTGATGCAGTAAACTTGGCGACACGAAATGCATATACTAATATTATGAGCCATAGAAGCGGAGAGACAGAAGATACTACTATTGCTGATTTGGCAGTAGCATTAAACAGTGGACAAATAAAAACCGGTAGTGCAAGCCGCACAGATAGAATTGCCAAATACAATCAACTTATTAGAATAGAAGAGGAGTTGGGTAAGAATGCTTATTACCCGGGAAATCATTTTAAATATATTGATTAATGAAAAAGCCACCTTTACGGGTGGCTTTCTTATTATATAGTTATTTTCTTTTTTATAACGCAGCAGTTGCTGCCTCTTTATGAATTTTCTTTACCAGACCTTGCAGCACATTTCCGGGGCCACATTCAATAAATTCAGTAGCTCCGTCTGCAACCATCTGCTGCACACTTTGGGTCCATTTAACTGGTGCTGTTAATTGTGCTATTAGATTTTGTTTAATGGCTGATATGTCTTTTTCTGCTTTGGCAGTTACATTCTGATATATCGGGCAAACAGGAGCAGAAAAATTTGTTGAAAGAATTGCTTCCTGCAACTCCAGCCTTGCAGGTTCCATTAATGGAGAATGAAATGCACCGCCAACCGGCAGCACCAGGGCTCTTTTGGCACCGGCAGCTTTAAGCAGTTCGCAGGCTTTATTTATCCCATTGATATTTCCGGATATTACAAGCTGCCCCGGACAATTATAATTTGCAGCTACAACCACATCTTCCGTTATGGATGCACAAATTTCTTCTACTTTCGCATCATCTAAACCCAAAACCGCTGCCATAGTAGATGGCTGTATTTCACATGCTTTTTGCATAGCCAGTGCACGTTTATAAACAAGCATGAGGCCGTCTGAATAAGTTAGGGTTTTATTTGCTACCAATGCAGAGAACTCTCCAAGAGAGTGGCCTGCAACCATATCAGGTCTAAAGTATTCGCCTGCAGTAAGTGCTTTAATTACTGAATGAATAAAAATAGCAGGCTGGGTTACTTTTGTTTGCTTCAACTCTTCTTCTGAGCCATAAAACATTAGATCAGTTATGCTAAACCCAAGCAATTCATTAGCCTGCTCAAACAACTCATTTGCCTGTTTATTGCTTTCAAATAATTCTTTGCCCATGCCCGTAAACTGGGAGCCTTGACCCGGGAAAACATATGCTTTCATTTAATAGGAATTAAGATTTTAGTAAGAATATACATCAATGGTATGGATGCTGAAGTTAATGAGCACCGGTTAAAAATTGGCAGGAAAATTAGATTTATTTAAATGCCTTTAAATCCTCTAGTGCTTTAATAAAATCGTTAATTGAGATGGTATGTTTGCGCTTACCAACCCAAATATCGCAAGATGAGGGCTCATTTTGGTTCCCTGTTTTTGGGAAACTTAGATAAATACCATGAGCAAATGAATAATCTATGTATATCACCTCACCTAAATTTGGTCTAGCTTTCATGTATCTATTTTTTATGTCAGACCAATTAGCAAGAAACATATCACAATTTTCGGCAGGGATGTGGGCAAAATAAATCGATAAGTCACCTAATTGTCTGATAAAATCATTTCCTCTTACACGATTATATAAATCAGTAACGTCAAAATGATAAAGGCTATCATACATCATAAATGGTTTGGCAACTTTGTGTGAGCCAATTACCAAATATTTGGCACTATCTTGAGTAAATGCAACCAACTCCAGTTGTGATTTTTTAACTGATTCCTGTTTTCTGAATAGTAGTTTTGTCTTGCTTTCGGTGGTTTGTCCGTAGCTATGTCTTTCTACATTATTCTTAATGTAATAGTCGTAAACATTTGTAACCGAACTGCTGCAAGCTGAAAGACAAGCAATAATTATCAATGAAATTAGTACCTGAATAATCTTCATGTGGTTTAAACTTTATGTATCAAATATACTGAATTGGATAACAAAAAAAACCTGACCTAATCACAAAACTACATTTTATGTGGATATGCCATACTTACTCTCCATAATACTCAACAAATTGCCTTTCGGTTTCATAGAGTTTAATACAATGCAATTGCCCTCTGTCAATATGGGGCTCCAGTTGATTCCAAATTTCAATCACCAGATTTTCTATGGATGCCATCTTGCCTTTCATAAAGTCTACATCTTCATTGATATTTTGGTGATCTAGTTTATCAATGATATAGGTATGCATGAGCCTTTTTAGTTTCTTTAAATCAAGCACCATTCCACTTTCAGGGTCAGCTTCTCCTTTTACTGTTACGTAAATATCAAAATTATGCCCATGAAAATGCTTATTGGCACATTTGCCAAAAAATGCTTCATTCTGTTCATCAGTCCAGTTTGGATTGTAAAGGCGGTGGGCAGCATTAAAATGCTCCTTGCGG
>JBIIGU010000082.1:0-5396 GCA_044236275.1 Bacteroidia bacterium
ATTATCGGTTTGCTTGCAAAGCTAACCAAACTCATATGATGCAATGATTTTGGCAAATCAAGATATAAAACAATATGGGTGTATAATGTAAATATTTCAATTTGCGACCTAAAACTTTAACGCCAGCGAATCAACTACCCTACCGTTTACGATATGCTCATCAACAATGTTGGCCACATCTTCAGGTTTTACATGCCCGTAGTAGGTTCCTTCCGGATACACCACTAGAGCAGGGCCAAACTTGCAGGCATCCAAACAGCCTGCACGCTGGACACGTACTTTTCCTTTTAGTCCGCGATCGGTTAATACTTCCCTGAACTTTTCCACCAGCTCCATTCCGCGTTGCTCACCGCAGCATGCTTTACCTTCGGCTTTCTGGTTAGCGCAAATAAAAATATGTTTTTCAAATCGCATGTTGTTGTGCTTGTTGTTTGCAGGTGCAATGTTAATGCGCTTAATCCTGTTTTCAAACAGGATTTATTATTTGCATCGCCATGTGTCTATCCCTTAAACGCATTAAAATCATGATGCTTTATATCCATGCCAACTGCTCTTTTCACTGCATCATTACCAAAGCGCTGACGCATTTTATCCATGGCTTCGTACAATTGTATCTGCCTTTCCATGTTTTCAAACAACCTATATTGGTGTGAGCCGTGCACCAGGTGGCTAAGCCGGATACCAATGAGACGAATGAGCATGCGTTTGTTATACAACTTATCAAAAATTTCTTTGGCTTTTTCAATCAGTACATGATCAAGAGAGGTGTAAGAGATACGTACTTGCTGAGAATAGGTATTAAAATCGGCATAACGGATTTTAATGGCAATGCAACCTGTTAGTTTTTCTTCGCTACGCAACTGAAAAGCCAGTTTTTCTGCCATGCTTACCAGCGTAGCTTTGAGCATCTGCACATCAATGGTATCTTTTTCAAATGTTTGCTCGGTTGAAATGGATTTGCGCTCAGAATAAGGAACCACAGGCGACTCATCCTGACCGTTTGCTTTTTTCCATATCATCAGGCCGTTTTCGCCAAGCACACGCGTAAGCAACTCCGGTGGCATTTGCTGTAAGGTATGTATGCGCTCAACGCCCATGCCGCGCAACATGTAATATGTTTTATCGCCAACCATGGGTATCTTCTTAATAGACAATGGCGCCAGAAAAGATTTTTCTTCGCCATAGGCAATTTGTTTGTGCCCGTTGGGTTTGGCTTCACCTGTTCCAACCTTTGAAACGGTTTTATTAGATGAGAGTGCAAATGATATAGGCAAACCGGTTTCTTTAATAACCCGCTCACGTATGTGGCCTGCCAGTTGATAGCATCCAAAGAAGCGCTCCATGCCGGTGAGGTCCATATAAAATTCATCAATAGATATTTTCTCGTATAGCGGAACTTCTTCCTTTATAATCTCGGTAATTATTTGCGAATATTTGCTGTAAGTTTCTGCATCACCACGTACCACAATGGCATCCGGACATAATTGCCTTGCTGTTTTAATAGGCATGGCCGAGTGAATGCCGAATTGTCTGGCCTCATAACTGCAACTGGCCACCACCCCCCTGTCGCCCGATCCGCCAACCAGCACAGGTTTACCAATGAGCATGCTGTTTTGCAAACGCTCTACCGAAACAAAAAAAGTATCCAAATCAATATGTACAATATTGCGGCTCATGGTAAAAAAACAACAAACAATATTAGCTACTTTTTTAAGCAAATATTGCTTATTATTGTAGCATGTTTGTTTTTTCAAAGAATATTAAAGTGCTGCGCGTTAAACAAGGTTTATCGCAGGAGCAGCTTGCCGATTTGCTTGGCGTTACACGCTCTCGCATTGGCTCGTATGAAGAGGGCCGCTCGGAACCCAACTTGGAAACACTCATTAAAATAGCCTCCTTTTTTAAACTGCCCATTGATGCGCTGGTAAAAACCGATCTCTCCCGTTCAGGCAATAAATCATTCATAGAAATTGGAAAGAACCGTGTACTGTTTCCGGTAATGATTGATGAGCAAAACAACGAGACCATTGAAATTGTGAGCATGAAAGCCTCTGCAGGATACCTGAATGGCTATGCAGATCCGGAATATATTGAGAGCTTACAACGCATGAAACTTCCTTTTGTGCCCACAGGTAAACACCGTGCATTTCCTATTAAAGGCGACTCCATGCCTCCGCTTGGTGACGGTAGTTTTGTGGTGGGGCGATTTGTGGAAGACCTGCGCGACATACGCAACGGGCAAACCTATGTATTGCTTACCCAAAATGATGGCATTGTATACAAACGTGTGTTTAATAAACTGAAAGAAAAAAAACGACTGCTGCTTTGCTCTGATAATAAACTTTACGACCCCTATGAAGTGCATGCCGAAGAAGTACTTGAAGCCTGGGAATTTGTATGCAGCATTCATACCAAGGCACATGCAGAAGATGAACTGAATTTGCAAAGCATTATGAATATGCTGCGCGAGCTGAGGGTTGAACTGCAAATGCTGAAACAACCTAAAAAGTAAAACCTACCGCTGCGCTTTTTTTAGTCGGGGATAAGATTTACATATAGCCGTAATGGCACAACTTTCGCACTTTGGATTGCGGGCCAAGCAAGTATAACGTCCGTGTAAAATAAGCCAGTGGTGTGCAACATGCACAAACTCGGCAGGAATATATTTAATAAGCTGCTGCTCGGCCTGCAACGGATTTTTTGCTGCTACCGTTAAGCCCAAACGGGCCGATACCCTAAACACATGCGTATCTACCGCCATTGCCGGTTGATTAAAAATAACCGATGCAATAACATTGGCAGTTTTACGACCCACACCAGGAAGTTTTACCAAATCCTCTACTCGCTCAGGCACTTCTCCGTTAAAATCATTGATTAGCATTTGGGCCATGCCCACCAGATGCTTGCTTTTGTTGTTGGGATAGCTGATGCTGCGTATATAATCAAATACCTCTTCTGGTTCGGCTTGTGCAAGTTTTTGCGGTATTGGGTATGCTTTAAACAAGGCTGGCGTAACCATGTTTACGCGCTTATCTGTGCATTGGGCAGAAAGAATAACAGCTACCAATAACTGATACGGATTTTCATAATCCAGTTCGGTTTCGGCCTGTGGCTGATGCTTCGAAAAATACTCGATAAAAGCATGGTAACGCTCCTTGCGATTCATGCCGAACTAGTTGAGAATGCCTCTGGCAATAAGATATGGAATGATTAACCACAGAAGTCCTTTAATTAGGAAAAACAGGAAGCCAGCAATGCCAAAGCGCTTTACCCAGCGGAACAATGGCCAGCGGTGCTTATGTGGCACCGGACATTCAAGTGGCTTATGCTTTACTTTTTCTGTTTGTTGAATCATTGAAGGTGCAATTTTCGGTTTTTCTTTTTTACTAAACAAACGATATAACAAAGAGTTGAATCCGGGAATAGCTTTATCTCAATTGAACCCGCTTTATATAAGACTCCACTGGGTTTATAAAAGTTCTGAAGTCAAAATAAAATGACAATTACCAATCATCATTACCCTCATTGCGCTCCTGTGCGTTGCGCAGCAAAACAACACGGTTGGCCTTAATTACCCGTCCCTTCTTTATTTCTTCCAACACTTTATCAATGGCTACGTTGAGTTCAAATCCCATCAGTAGGATATAGGTATTAATATAAATGAGCAGCAAGATAACAATGATTACTCCTATTGATCCATACACCTTATTGTATGAATTAAACTCATTTACATACAAAGAAAACAAGGTGGTTGTAAGCACAATGCTAATGCATGCAAATACCGAACCTGCTGAAAAAAAGCGCCACTTATGGCTTTTGCTGGGTGCAAAGTAGTATATACAGGAAACAAACAGCAGTATTATAAATATAACCAAACCGTAATTCAGAAAAAATAACAGCACCGGTGTAATAACCGAAGGAAAATACTTTAGCTTATGTAAAAACTGTATGGAGTAATTGCCGATGGTTATAAGCAATACCGATAATAGCAATGAAATTGATACTATAACAGATAGTATGATAGCAATCAACCTTTGTTTCCAAAAGCTACGCGTTTCTTTTTGATTGCTATATTTATTTAATATGTTCATTAATGAATGAAAACCATTGGTTGAAAAATAAATGGCAAACAAAAAACCAACCGATAAGAGTCCGCTGCGTTGTTTACGCAGGATATCGTTGAGGGTACTTTTAATGGCTTTGAATGTATTGGCTGGAACCAGTTTTTCTATAAAGAATAAAATTTCATCAGTACTGTAGTGAAGTGGCAGATAGGCAATGAGCGTAAAAAAGAAAATTACAGTAGGGAATAAAGCAAGAAAAAAAGTATAGGAAAGTGAAGAAGAGCGTATATGCAAATCTCGCTTATCTATCCAGCGAATAAAAAACTCAATTACTGCATACCAGGTTATTTCCGGGTATCCGGGGAATTGCCTGCGTTGCAAAAAACCAATAGTGGCTTTTACAGGCTTTGAGTTTAATATATTAATTTTTGTTTTGGCCATTGTAGTATGGCTCCATTTTTTCAATTAGTTGTTGCGGTGCGCGGGTAATACGTCCGGTTTTCATATCAATAAAAACCAAGGTGCTTTGTCCGGTATGCACTATTTCACCCTGTTCATTGGTTATTTCGTAATCAAAATCCATTTTAACCGTAGGCATTGCCTTGATGGTGGTTTTAATAGTAAGCAAATCATCATACCTAGCTGCTTTTATAAATTTACAGTTCATGGATAAAACAGGCATCATAACTCCAATTTTTTCAAAACCCTTATACGTTAAACCAAGAGAGCGCAGTGCCTCGGTTCGGCCCATTTCATAATACAAGGCATAATTACCATAATATACATATCCCATCTGATCGGTTTCGCCATAACGCACACGTATTTGGGTTTCATGTACCATCATCTTACAAATGCTTAATTGTTAAGTTAGCAATGGTTTGGCCAATACTTAAAGAGGAAGTAGCGGCAGGCGAAGGTGCATTGAGAATATGAATGGCATGGTCGTTTTCAATAATTTTAAAATCATCCAGCAGGCCCCCGGTGCGGTCGCAAGCCTGCGCACGCACACCTGCCTCTGCAGGTATCAAATCATCTTCCTGAACTTCAGGAATAAATTTTTGCAATGCTTTGGTAAATGCTGATTTAGAAAACGAGCGATAAAACTCACCCACACCTGTTTTCCAATATTTGGTTGCCACTTTCTGAAATCCAGGCCAGGTTAAGGACTCAAACAACTCCACCAAGTCTACATCGGCTTTTTCATAACCTTCGCGCTTAAAGGCAAACACAGCATTAGGGCCGGCCTCTACACCACCATCTATCATGCGGGTAAAGTGCACACCTAAAAATGGAAAATTAGGATCTGGCACAGGGTAAATCAGGTTTCTTACC
>JBIIGU010000001.1:0-19106 GCA_044236275.1 Bacteroidia bacterium
AAACAACTACACCAACCTCCAAACCTTAAAAGGTATAGCAAATGCATGGAGAATTGGCCTTTTAGGTAGCATGAATGCAGAAAACAAACGCGTGCTAAAAAACCCCCATCTGGTTCAATACTTTAACCGCTTTGCAACCTATAATGGCAGTAGCCCCTACAAAGCCCCTGCCCTGCTCAATATGATACCACACTTGGAACATGGCATTGGATCTTTTTTTCCGGTGGGTGGTATGCACCAAATTACACAAAGCCTATTTAAACTGGCAAAGGAGCTGGGTGTTTCCTTTCATTTCAATGCTCGGGTTGAAGAGATTATTACAGATAAGAAAAGAACAACAGGTGCAATAGCTAACGGCAAGCCTATAGCGGCTGATTATGTGGTGAGCAATGCCGATGTGCATCAAACCTATCGCAGGTTATTGCCCGGGCATAAAGCCCCTGAAAAAATTCTGAAACAAGAAAAATCATCGTCTGCACTTATTTTTTACTGGGGCATAAGCAACACGTTTGCGCAACTGGATTTGCACAATGTGTTTTTTTCATCAAACTATGAGGCAGAGTTTGATTGCCTGTTTAATAAAAAAACCATTTTCGCAGACCCAACTGTTTATATAAATATTACCTCTAAATACGCTCCGGCAGATGCTCCGGCAGGTTGCGAAAACTGGTTTGTGATGATAAACGTGCCCAACAACAGTGGTCAGGATTGGGATGCCGAAATAAAGAAAGCAAAAACCTATATCATTAAAAAATTATCGCGATTGCTCCATACAGAAGTTGAACCATTAATTGCATATGAATCTGTTTTAGATCCGCGAAGCATTGAGCAAAAAACCGGCAGTTTTGCAGGGGCGCTTTATGGCAATGCAAGCAACAATATGTTTGCTGCATTTTTGCGTCATAAAAATTTTAGCAGCAATATCAATGGTTTGTATTTTTGCGGGGGCAGCGTGCACCCGGGTGGCGGCATACCGCTTTGCCTAAACAGTGCACGCATTGTGGCACAACTTATAAATGAAGATGATGCATGAATAAAAAACAAGCTGCTGCTGTTTTAATATTGGTTATTTTATATGCCGTTGGCGCTATTGGCTCTATTACAGGCAGGTGGCAGGTTATGCACCTAACGCCCATAAACCTGCTTATTAGCACATTCATTTTGTTTGCGTTTCATCCGGTAAACGAAAGGGCTTTGCTCGTTTATGCGCTGGTGGTTTTTGTGTGTGGTTTTTTAATTGAGTGGGTGGGGGTAGAAACAGGCCGCATTTTCGGAAGTTATTTTTATGGCAATAATCTTGGTATAAAGCTGTTTGATGTGCCGCTTATTATTGGTATAAACTGGCTGCTGCTAAGCTACTGCTCATCTGTAATTGCATCAAATATTATTGGCAATAAAAATGCTGTGTTGCTTTCGGCTATTGGTGCCTTGCTAATGGTACTTGTTGATTTTTTTATTGAGCAGCGTGCCCCTGATTTTGATTTTTGGTATTGGCAAAACAATGTGGTGCCTTTGCAAAATTATACTGCATGGTTTGCGTTTGCGTTTGCTTTTAATTTTCTGTTTTTTAAACTTCACATCAACAATAAAAATCCTATTGCGCCCGTGCTTTATTTATTGCAATTGCTATTTTTTGTAGCATTATTTTTTCTTCAGTAAGGGTGTTGCTACTTTCGTTCAGGATGAGCGAAGAATCAAAACTATTTGGCATAAAACAATGGGCAGAAGACGACAGGCCACGTGAAAAGCTATTGATGAAGGGAAAGACTTCTTTAAGCGATGCCGAGTTATTGGCCATACTTATTGCCACGGGCACACGTGAGCTAACCGCACTTGATTTGGGGCAGCAGGTACTTAAACTCTCCAACAACAACCTTAACGAGTTGGGAAAACTTGGCATAAAGGATTTACAAAAAATTAAAGGTGTAGGAAAAGCAAAAGCCATTACCATTGCTGCTGCGCTGGAACTTGGCCGCAGAAGAAAAGAAACAGAGCCGCTGCAGCGCAGTGCATTTACCTCCAGCAAAGATGCATACCAATACTTTGAGCCCACGCTGGCCGATTTGAAACATGAAGAGTTTTGGGTGTTGCTCCTCAATCGTTCCAATAAATTTATTGGCGCAAAACGCATTAGCGAAGGCGGTGTTAGCGGCACAGTTGCTGATCCGAAAATTATTATGCGATACGCCATTGATGAACTGGCCTCTTGCATTATCCTTTGCCACAACCACCCCTCCGGCTCAGTAAAACCAAGCGAAGCAGACCTGCGCTTAACCGATAAAATCAGGCACGCTGCAACATTGCTCGACATTCATCTAATAGATCACATTATTATCGGAGAAAAAACATACTTCAGTTTTGCAGATGAGGGCAAACTCTAAACCGGTGTTTGATTTGAGCAACATTCACCTATTTTTGCTATTGCATGGCAGGTGTTTTACACAACATACGCAAACAAATCAGAAAGCATCCCTTTCTGCATAAGTTCATTAAGTTTTGTTTTGTTGGTGCGGCCAGCGCAATGGTAAGTTTATTTGTGTTCTGGGTGTTTTCTATGCAGTTTCCGCAATACAACCTTTTAGGTAAGGCCATTGGCTATGCAATAGGTTTTTTTGTGGGCTTTACCCTTAATAAATTCTGGACTTATGTTGATCGAGCAGATGATGGAGAAAAATACCTGATGAAGTACGTGATTGTTTATGCGGCCACTTTTTTGGTTTACCTTATTTTTAATTACACCTGTGATCATCTTTTGCGCCTGCACCAACCCGTTTATTGGGTGCTTGATTGGCTTCAATTGCATGAGGTTGCAGAATGGGCTTATAGGTATGATACAACCGTATCAAATGCAGCATCAATTGTGGTTAATGCCGTGTTAAATTTTTTGGGAACCAATTTTCTGGTGTTTAGGGTGCCAAAACCCGAAGAGCTTTTTGATTAATCTTTCTTCTTCAATTTCTTCTTTTGCTGGGCGCTCATGCTATTAATTCTCTTGTAATATCCTGTTTTGCTTGACTTAACCCAGATGGTTATTTTTTGGCCTCTCTTTAGCTTGTCTGATTTAAGCTTATTCCAAGATTTTATTTCTTTCGGGGTTACATCAAACCAATCTGCCACATCTGTTAGAATATCTCCTTTTTTTACGGTATAGCTAACCCTTTTCTTATCAAACTTGGTTGTTTCACCGGGCGCTTGTTGCTCGGCTGTTTCTGTTGGTGTTGAGGTTTTTGTTGTATCTGCTTGTGCCTGCTGAATAGCAACCGGAGCAAACTCTGTTGGTTTGGGTAGCGGATTGTAAACAGTGTCTTTTAACAGCTCAAATAACTTTCCTTTAGTTTTGGGTAAATAAATCCAATAGCCATCTACGTTGTAAGGTATAATATCCTTTTTAAATACAGGGTTAAGTTTACGAAGCTGCTCCAGTGGAATATCTATGGTTGCAGATATTTGCTGAAACGAAAGCCACTTGTTTACCAAAACACTGTCGTTCTCATTAAACAACTCCGGATAGACAGGCTTTATGCCGTGTTCCTTATAATAATTCATGATGTATGCTGCAGCAACAAAACGCGGATACACATCTCGCGTATTTTCAGGAATAAAGGGGTATACATCCCAAAAATAAAGGCTGTTGCCTGCCATGCGTATGCATTTGTTTAGCATTACCGGAGAGCATGCATAAGATGCAATTACCAGTGGCCACTGTTTGTAAATGCTGAATAGGTCTTTAAAATGAGTAACCGCAGTTGTTGTAGATTTTCTGATGTCTTTTCTTTCATCAACAAAAGAATTTACCTTCAGCTTATACATTTTTGAAACATTGTACATCATCATCCACATACCGGTTGCGCCATAAGGATTTTGTGAAAGCGGGTCAAGCTCAGAAAGTGCAACGGCAAGATATTTTAAATCGATTGGAAGATTTTTTGCTCGGAGCGCCTTTTCAATCATCGGAAAATAAACCTTGCTCATACCAATAATCTCTCTGGTTTTTTCGGGGTTTTCCAGATATGCATCAATATGTTTTTTTACTTGGGGATTATAACTTAAATCAACTGGCGATTTTAAAACGGCAAGCCGGGTTTGGTATTGCTCTTCTGTGCCGGGTTTTATCTGCGCATTGCCGTTAAGGGGCAAAAGCAGGCCAATTAAGCTTAATAATAATAAAAGTTTTTTCATCACAGAATTGCCTTCGGAATTATAGTGTTTGTGCAAGAGCAAGAAGTTCGTCCTCGCAAAAATTATTGCCCATTAATTGCACGCCTATTGGCAGCCCGTTGCTATGCAAGCCGCAAGGCACAGAAACCGCTGGGTGGCCCGATATATTGGCATGAACAGTAAAAATATCAGCTAAATACATTGCAATCGGATCAGTTGATTTTTCGCCTGCTTTAAATGCGGGCGTTGGCGTAGTGGGCAAAAGAATAAAGTCAAATTTTTCAAACAGTTCATTGGTTTTTTGCTGCACCAGTTTTCTTACTTGTTGTGCCTTGCTGTAGTATGCATCAAAAAAACCCGCTGACAACACAAAGGTTCCTAACATAATTCTTCTTTTCACTTCAGGGCCAAAACCTTCACTACGCGATTTTTTAAAGGTTTCTTCTAAGTCTTTTGCCTTTGGGCTTCTGTATCCATACATCAATCCGGAAAAACGCGATAGGTTTGAAGAGGCCTCTGCAGTAGTTAGCACATAATATATAGGCACCAATACATCTAAAAGCGGAAAACTTATTTCTTCAATATGATGCCCTTGTAATTTAAGTTTTTCTATGGTTGCCTCTACTGCCTTTTTTACTTCCGGATCAACTCCTTCGTGATATAACCCTTCCTTCATTACCGCAATCTTGGCGCCTGTCTTTGTTGTGGTTTGTTTAAACTGCGGAACCGGCTTGGCGGAGGTGGTTGCATCATGCGGGTCAATTCCGGCAATTACCTCCATAATAGTTTGCATATCTGAAATACTTGAGGTAAGTGGCCCAATCTGATCAAACGATGAGGCATATGCAATCAGGCCATAACGCGATACCCGGCCATAGGTTGGTTTAAGCCCGTAAACACCGCAAAAAGCGGCCGGCTGCCTAACAGAACCTCCCGTATCAGAGCCCAATGTAGCTAAACACAAATCTGCTTGCACAGCAACTGCTGCGCCACCGGAAGAGCCTCCGGAAACATGCTCGTTGTTGGCAGCATTAAGCACCCTACCAAAGGCTGAATTTTCATTTGATGCACCCATAGCAAACTCATCACAATTGAGTCTGCCAATAATAATCGCATCTTCGGCCAATAATCTTTCTACAACAGTAGCTGAATAAATAGACTCAAACCCTTCAAGAATTTTAGAAGAAGCAGAAGCCTTGTGTGCTTTATAACAAATATTGTCTTTAAGGCCAATAACCATACCGGCAAGTTTACCTGCCGTACCATTTTTTATTTTTTGCTCGATGTGCTCTGAAGCATGCAATGCCTCTTCTGCCCAAACCTCCAAAAACGCATTGAGTGATTTCTGTTTTTCAATATTCTCCAGATAATACGAAACAAGACCACGCATGGTGATCTTGCCTGCCAATAAATCGGCATTTATTTCTTTAAGACTGCTATATCTTTTCACCGATTATTTGCTTTCTTCCTTGGCCTTGTCTTTTTCTTTCATGCCCTCCTCTATCTGTGATTTCACATTTTTCTTTGCATCATTAAATTCTCTGATGCCCTGGCCTACGCCACGCATTAATTCAGGAATTTTTTTGCCGCCAAATAACAATAATATAGCAAGGATAATTAGTATCCATTCTCCACCACCAAGGTTTCCTAGAAAAAGTAATGTCTTCATTTGTTAAAAATAAATTAGCGTACGAAATTAATTTTTTATTTGAAATAAATATATGCGACTAGAGCTGCACTTGTTTTTTTAGCTGCGCCACTTCACGGGCGTTTAGCTCACGCCATTCTCCGCGTTTCATTCCTTTTTTGTTAAAGCCTGCATAAACTACTCTATCCAACTTATCTAGCGAATACCCTAAAGATTCAAAAAGGCGGTGCACAATTCTGTTTTTTCCGCTATGCAACTCTACCATCACTTCGTTTTTATGTGCGGGGTCTGGCATAACAACCGCATCTGGCTTCATAAAACCATCTTCCAACTCTAAACCATTGGCCAACTCCCACAAATGCTCGCCTTTAAAATTTTTGTTAAGTGTTGCTTTATATACTTTCTGTACTCCGTATTTGGGGTGCATCAGGCGCTGAGAAAGCTCGCCATCGTTGGTTAAAATTAGCACACCTGTTGTATTCCTATCTAATCTTCCGATGGGATAAACCCTTGGCAAATCATGTCCAATAAGCAAGTCTGTTACAATTCTTCTCTTATCAGGATCGTCTAAAGATGTAATCGTATCTTTAGGCTTGTTCATAATGATGTATGCTTTTCTTTCGGTTGATAAGCGCTCGTTATTAAACTTCACTTCGTCTCCCGGCCTTACCTTTGTGCCAAGCTCTGTTACTATATTGCCATTCACGCTTACCAGCCCTGCAGCAATCAACTCATCGGCTTCTCTTCTGGAGCAAACACCTGCATTGGAAAGATATCTGTTAAGCCTTATTTCACCATCAAAAGATTCGGGTTGATTATCATTTTCTTTGCGCTTTTTTTCATAGGATTTTTGATAGCCCTTTTTATAAGCAAACTTATTGTCGGTATTCTTTTTTGAAAAGCTTCGTTTTTCTGAACCCCTTCTTTCGCCTTGCTTATCTCTGCCAGATTCAAACATTGGTTTGCGGCTATCTGTTTGTTTGTTTGTGCGGTTGCGCCCAAATGGCTTTTCTTTCTCGTTATTGGAGGCTATTCTCTTTTCTGCCAAACGTGCCTTAGCTTTATCTATGGTGTTGGTGCGGCCTGCTTTTTCTGTAGGTTTTCCAAATCTGGTTTTTGCTCCTTCTTGTTCTGGTTTATTCTTTGAAGAAAATGACGGTCTGGTCTTTTTAAATGGGCCTCTTTTTTCTTCCTTAATTCGGTTATTGCTTTTGGGGGCTCGGCTGCTGCTTTTTGCCTGACCAAATTTTCCGGAAGGTTTTTTTGCTCCTTGGGGTTGTTTTCTGTTTTTCATGTGCAGAGCAAAGGTAGGTTATTTTTTATGCATGCCTTGTTTTACTTAGCACGCATGGGTTTGTGGTTAATCACATTTTTCAACGAATGTGCACAGCAAAGGCTTTTGTTCTAAACTAAAGTTGCTGCTAATGAGCGTTTTATGTTCGACCCTTTTATTTTGTGTCTATTAAATTATTTCGACTCGCGGTATCGTTTGTGTTTTCCGCTTTGCTGGCGCGCTCTAATGCAAAAAAACAGGGTAAATTTGCCTTGCAGCAATAATCACCCTAGAAATTGATCAACTATCAGCGTTTTTTTCTTCAAAACGGGCTTACCGTAATTCATCACCACGACCCCAATACGAAACTTTGCGTACTGAACATTCTTTACAAGGTTGGCTCAAAAAATGAGTTGCCCAACAAAACAGGATTTGCTCATTTGTTTGAACACCTCATGTTTGGGGGTTCAGTAAATATTTCTGACTATGATGGTGAGCTTCAAAAGGCGGGCGGTGAAAACAATGCCTTTACAAGCAACGATATTACCAATTATTACCTTACACTGCCACAGCAAAATATTGAAACGGGCTTTTGGCTGGAAAGCGACCGCATGCTTAGCCTTGATTTCAGCGAACAATCGCTTGACGTACAACGCAATGTGGTAATCGAAGAGTTTAAAGAGCGTTACCTGAATCAACCATATGGAGATATTTGGTTAAAGCTATTGCCCCTGGCCTACAAGGTTCACCCTTATGGCTGGCCAACCATTGGTAAAGAAATAGGCCATATTGAATCGGCAACTTTAGATGATGTAAAAGATTTCTTCTTTTCTTTCTATGCTCCAAACAATGCAATTATGGTTGTAGCCGGAAACATAGATATTGATCAAACAAAAGCGCTTTGCCAAAAGTGGTTTGCAGAAATTCCGTTCAGAGAGGTGCGTAAGCCTTGTTATGAGCAAGAACCAAAGCAAATAGAGGCCCGTTTTCTGAGTATTGAAGCCGATGTGCCATTGCATGCCATTGTTAAAGCATACCACATGCCTGCTCGCATGGAAAACGGTTATTACGAAGCCGATTTGTTATCAGATATGCTGGGCTCCGGCCGCTCGGCAATCCTGTATCAGGAGCTGGTTAAAAAGCAGCGCTTATTCTCTGAATTAGATTGTTACATATCGGGCGATGTTGACCGCGGCTTGTTTGTTATTGAAGGCAAGTTAATGAAAAATGTTACGCACGAAAAAGCAAACGAAGAAATAGAAAAAACGCTGCGTTGGGCGTTAGACAATGTTGAAGAAAAGGATTTGCAGAAAGTGAAAAACAAAACAGAAACCACCATACGCTTCAATGAAATTAACGTGCTAAACAGGGCCATGAAGTTGGCATATTGTGAAATGCTGGGAGATATTGAACTAGCAAATTCAGAGGCAGAACAATACCTGAAAGTGAATTTAAAAACACTTAAAGCCTTGGGTAAAGATATGCTCAGAACCGAAAAATGCTCCACACTTTTTTATATAAGCAAAAATGCCCATTAACAGACTGTTGGCCCCGGCCGTAAAAGAGATAGACAAGGCAATTATTAAGCCTGCCATTTGCTTAACACTGCCAAACGGAATCAACATGTATTCGGTTAACGACCCAAGTGTTGATGTGCTAAAAATTGAATTTGTATTTGATGCAGGCGCCCGATTACAACCTTCACCTTATGTGGCTAGCGCAACAAGTGCTTTGCTGGTTGAAGGAACCTCAAATTACACCTCTAAAGAACTAGCAGAAAACCTTGATTTTTTTGGCGCATACCTACAAAACCGTTCGGGTAGTGATGATGCAACACTTACGCTATTTTGCCTGCCCAAGCATCTGGAGTCTTGTCTGCCTTTTGTGGTAGATATTTTGACAAATGCCAGTTACAGTGAACAGGAACTTATTACACAAAAGGAGAATGCCATACAACGTTTGATGGTGAATGAAAGTAAAACTTCATATCTAGCAAGAAGATCGTTTTATGAATCGGTTTTTGGAAACGATAATCCATACGGAAGACCTGTATATCAACAAGATATAAATAATATTTCACGTGAAACACTTGTTTCATTCTATGAAGAGAAATATAAAACCAAACTAAAATACCTGATGGTTTCCGGATCGGTTGGAGGCCAGGTTATTGATAATGTAGCAACAGCGCTTTCGGGCTTCACAGGGCACAGCCAAACCGAATATGCATATGCCACTGCGCAAGAAGGGGCAAAGAAGGTAGCTATTCATAAAGAAGGCTCGATACAATCTACAATTAGAATTGGGCGGAAACTATTTAACCGAAACCACCCGGATTTTAGAAAAATGCAACTGCTTAATTTGGTTCTGGGCGGGTATTTTGGTTCTAGGCTTATGTCTAACATCAGAGAAGATAAAGGACTTACCTATGGCATTTATTCCTCTCTGGAATCCTATCTTTATGATGGGGCATTCTACATCGAAACAGACATTAATAATGATCTGGTTGAACTTGGCATTTCAGAAATATACAAAGAGCTGCAGCGTCTTCGTGTGCAGCCTATTGGGGACGAAGAGCTGAATACCGCAAAAAGTTATATGTTGGGTTCATTTCTAAGAAGCCTTGATGGGGTGTTTGAACAAGCCAACCGCCAAAGGGTTTTAATTGATTATGGCCTAGGCTCTGAATATTATGAGGAGTTTATTGAAATAATCAAAAACACAAACTCGTTATCGCTTTTAGAATTGGCAAATAAATATTTAAAACAAGAGGATTTTTATGAGGTTATTGCGGGTAAATAGCGTTTGTGTTTTTGCGTGTTTACTCCTTTATTCGTTGTGTGTTTGGGGTGTACAACCCCCAAAAATGAGGCGGGTATGTAGGCTAGGGCCCAATAATTCCTTGTTTTTCTATTCCTCTACAGATACATGCCAGCGTTTTAGGGGCTATTATATTTGGGGCAGAAATGGAAATAGTGGGCCCTTTCTGCTAATTGATTCCTTGGGCACCAAATCGGCCGATTCATACTTACACAGTGGGGCCAACCCCATTGGCAATACTACAAACTGGAGCTACTTCATCCAATATCTGGACTCTTGCACCACAACCGGTTCTTTTTCAGATACCATGGCGGTAGATGACACCCCGCCCGATACACTTTTTTTAGACTCCGTAAGCGTGGATATAGCAACAAATAGGGTTAAGGTGGGGTGGCGAAAGAGCCCAACACCGGACTTCTTTAGATACCTGCTGTTTTATGATAGTCTAGGCATTAAATGGGTTGAGGTTGTTCCGGGTGTACTCAGAGATACGTTTGCAACAGATAACAATACATTCTCAGACCCTAGGTTAAGGCCTCTAAAATATGACATTACATCCATAGACAGCTGCAACACAAGGCCACAGGTTTTTAATATTAAACCACACATTACCATATATTTAAGTGGAAATGTTGATACTTGTAAAAAAACCGCAAGTCTGCAATGGACTCATTATGTGGGCTGGCCTAAAATTAGAAATTACTATATTTTTAGACAAATTAATGGTGGCGGATTTAAGTTAATCGACTCATTGTCAGGCAATTTAAACAATTATCAATTGCCAATCGTTTTGGGGGATGTAAACGACTTTTTTGTACGAGCTTACAAAGATACTAGCATTGCGGTTAGCTCCACTTCTTCTCAACTTACGCTACAAACAAGAAGCAGAAAAGAACCGGAAAACACGGTTTTGATTAATATAAGTGCTGTAAACCCAGATGCCAATGAAATTAAAGCTGATATCCTTATTGTAAACAATGAAGAGGCAAAAGAAATCAATATTTGGTATAACACCTCTTTAAATCGGGCCAATTATTCAAATATTGCAGCAATACCAAGCCTTGGCCAATCAGGAAGCATTTCAACAGTATTTGTCTCCCCCGACAGGGCAGATGGGCTACATTTCCGCCTCGAAAGCGTTAATTTGTGCAATGTTATTTATGAAAACAATTTTATAATGCCACAGATGGCTCTTAAGGTTGTTTCCAGTGGCAACGAGAATGTGCTTATCTGGAATAAATATTTTGGTTGGCCTGCCGGTGTTTCTCAGTACAGGATTTATAGAGGAACAGATGATGACCTTGGCAAAAGGTCCTATATGTTAATTGATTCAGTGCCTAGTACCGATAGCACTTACACGGATAACAGCCCCCCTGAAAATATAGGTAGTTTTGGGCTTTGCTACTTTGTAGAGGCGTTACAGGCACTCCCGTCTCCTACAGATCCAGGCTCTGCCAGGAGCTTTTCCGATTGTCTTATTGGAGAAATGATTGTTTTTGTGCCAAATGCCTTTAGACCTGAGGGTGTAAACAAAATCTTTAGGCCGGAAGGGAGTTTTATAGATTACACAAACTCATCAATGGAAATATTTGACCGCTGGGGAGGCTTACTCGTTTCAAGAAAAGATATTACAGGTGGGTGGGATGGAAAAGACGCCTCAGGAAATGCATGCATTGGCGGTGTTTACTATTATAAGTTTAATTTAATTAGCCCCGATGGCAAAAAACAAACAAAAGCAGGGTTCGTTACCCTACTCAACTAGTCAGATCTCCTTCAACTTTATTGATGTGATTCCTTTTCTTCGTAGTAGACAAGAAATCAAAAAGTGGATTTTCTTATGTATTAAAAAAGAGAATAAGACACCCGGAGAAATCTCATTTAATTTTTGCAGCGACAGGCACCTTCTAAAAATGAACAAGAAATACCTTATGCACAATTTCTACACCGATATAATAACCTTTGACTTTTCTGAAAACAATCTGATTTCGGGAGATATTTATATCAGCAAAGACCGTGTTAAAGAAAACGCAGCAGAACTAAACCATACGTTTCACGTGGAACTAAGGCGCGTTATGATACACGGAGTGTTGCATCTTTGTGGCCACAAAGACAAAAGCAAGGCAGACAAGGAAAAAATGAGGAAGAAAGAAGACCAGTGCTTATCTTTGCTGCGTTAGCATTCCACGTTTCACGTGGAACGAAAAACATTTAATTTACTGATTTTCAAATGTTTAATGTATATGATGTCATTGTAATTGGTGCTGGTCATGCGGGTTGTGAAGCCGCGGCAGCAACAGCCAATCTTGGATCCAAGGTGCTCCTCATTACAATGGATATGAACAAAATAGCTCAGATGAGTTGTAACCCGGCCATGGGGGGAATAGCTAAGGGGCAGATTATTAGAGAAATAGATGCGCTTGGGGGTTATTCGGGCATTGTTTCGGATAAATCAACCATTCAGTTTCGTATGCTCAACCGTTCTAAAGGTCCTGCCATGTGGAGCCCCAGAAGCCAAAACGACAGGATGCTGTTTAGCCAATATTGGAGAGAAATTCTTGAAGCTACGCCCAATGTAGACTTTTGGCAGGATATGGTTAAAGAATTGGTGCTTGATAAAGGAAAAGTTTGTGGTGTAATTACAGGAATGGGGCAGAGAATCAGCTGCAAAGCCGTGGTTCTTACAAGCGGTACATTTCTGAATGGCATCATTCATATAGGAACCAAACAATTTGGCGGGGGCAGAATAGGGGAGAAGGCCTCGACAGGAATTACCGAGCAGCTTATTTCTTTGGGTTTTGAGAGTGGAAGAATGAAAACGGGCACGCCACCAAGGGTAGACGGAAGATCGTTGAATTACGATAAAATGGAGCGGCAAGATGGCGATGAGAACCCAAATAAATTTTCTTACAGCAATTTAACGTCTCCTGTTTCCAACCAACGCTGCTGCTGGATTACCTATACCAATGAGGCTGTTCATGAGGTGTTGCGAACGGGCTTTGACGAGTCACCAATGTATGCCGGCAGAATTCAAGGATTAGGTCCAAGATATTGCCCATCAATAGAAGATAAGATAAACCGATTTGCTGAAAGAAATCGTCACCAGATTTTTGTTGAGCCTGAGGGTTGGAATACGATTGAAATATATGTGAATGGTTTTTCAACCTCGTTGCCCGATCATGTTCAAATGAAAGCGCTGAAACTTATACCCGGATTTGAAGACGCAAAAATTTTTAGACCGGGCTATGCGATTGAGTATGATTATTTCCCGCCAACCCAGTTAAAGCTTACTCTTGAAACCCATTTAATAGAAAACCTGTTTTTTGCCGGACAAATAAATGGTACAACCGGCTATGAAGAGGCTGCTTGCCAAGGGTTGGTTGCCGGAATAAATGCACATTGTAAATTGATGGGTAAAGACGACTTCGTTCTTAAACGCTCTGAAGCATACATTGGTGTATTAATTGACGACCTGGTAAATAAGGGCACCGATGAGCCCTATCGTATGTTTACCTCTAGGGCTGAATATAGAATAATGCTAAGGCAAGACAATGCCGATATCAGATTAACTGAAAAAGGTTATAAGCTTGGCTTGGCTGGCGATTTGCGCATGAGGGCTGTTGAGGAAAAAGAAAAACAAACTGCTGAAATTATTTCTTACTTTAAAAAAACATCTGTTGTGCCTGCTGATATAAACCCCCTGCTTGAAGAGTTGCAGACCGCACCCATACCTCAAAACTATAAGCTTGATGCAATTTTGAGTAGGCCACAAGTTGATATGGCAAGCCTGCAAAAACTGCCCCAGGTCAATTCTCTTCTTCACACCTATTCTGATGAGGCGGTTTTGCAGGCAGAGGTGTTAATGAAGTATGAAGGCTATCTCGAAAAGGAAAAACAAATGGTTGATAAAATGAATCGGTTAGAAGAAATAAGAATAAATGATAATTTTAACTATAACCTGGTTAAGTCAATTTCCCTTGAGGCACGAGAAAAGTTGATTAAGCAAAAGCCTGCAACCCTTGGACAGGCAGCCAGAATAAGCGGCATATCGCCAGCTGATATTTCTGTTTTATTGGTTCATTTAGGGCGTTAAGCGCATAACTGCCGATTATTTTATTTATTTGCTGTAATGGAACATCTTTCCTTTTGTCTTGTATGTGGCGGAAACCATATTTCGAAAGAGCTTTCTTGCAAGGACTTTGTGGCAAGTACAGAAACCTTTGATTTGTGCAGGTGTGCCGATTGTAGCTTTCTGTTTACCAATCCTAGGCCTTCTGTACAGGAAATTGGCCCCTATTACCAAAGCGACAGGTATGTTTCTCATGCCGGCAGTAAAGCTGATTTTAGTTTTATGTACAAAGTATATGATGTGGTTAGAGACTATAGCATTGGCCGCAAAATAAAACTAATCAAATCGTATCATCCTTCGGGCGATATAATGGATTTGGGTTGTGGTTTGGGGTATTTCCTAAATGCGTTGCATAAAGACGGCTCATTTAGGCCTGTAGGTGTAGATATTAGCGAAGACGCTGTAAACTATGTGAAGCAAAATTTTGGGTTAACAGTAAGAAGAGAAAACGAATTGGGTGCCTTTACGCCTTATTCCTTTGATGCAATAACCCAGTGGCACGTGTTGGAGCATGTACATGCGCTTAATGAACGCATGCAACAGTTAAAGCGTTTGCTAAAAAAAGACGGCACACTTTTTATAGCAGTGCCTAATAGCAATAGTTGGGATGCAAAACATTATGGTGCATTTTGGGATGGCTATGATGTGCCAAGACATCTATATCATTTTAACAAAAAAAGCTTTTCATTGCTTATGAAGAAGCATGGTTTTAGGATTGTGGAAACACGGGCCATGATTTTTGATGCGCCATATATTAGTATGCGAAGCGAGGTTCACAGGGGTAATTCTGCAGAGTTTTTGCGTGGCGCAGCTAGTGGTATCTTGTCTACCATGAACGCTTGGGCAAACGGCAATTACTCTAGCCTATTGTTTGTGGTAAAAAATGTTTTATAAACCCTTGGTTAATCGTTTAAAAATACCGGTTGTTTTGTTGTTTGTAGGCGTGATTCTTGTTTGCGGATGCGCTCAAATTGTGGCACCAACAGGCGGCCAAAAAGATACGCAGCCTCCAAGTGTTATAAAAGAGATGCCAGAAAATGCAAGAGCCGGGTTTGATGTAAACAAAATTGTGATTGGCTTTGATGAGTATATCCAGCTGCTTAGCCCTGAAGAGCAAATTGTTATTTCTCCTCCTCTTGAAGAAAAGCCCGAGTATGAAATAAGCGGCAAAAGCCTCATTATACGATTTAGGTCGGCACCAAGAGCAAACACCACTTATACTATTAATTTTGGGAACGCTATTGCCGATAACCATGAGGGAAATATTTTGGGTGATTATAGATATGTTTTTTCAACAGGCAATAACATAGACACCCTAACTATTCCGGGTAAAATTTTTTGGGCAGAGAACAATGAAGCTAAAAAAAATATTAGTGTTTGTTTATACCCAAACGAAAGTTTTACTGATTCTTCTATCTACCTGAACAAGCCGGCCTATTTTGCTAAAAGTAAAGATGGGGGTATTTTTAGGTTATATAATCTACCCGATAAAATATTTAGGCTCGTTGCATTTTCTGATGATAATAAAAACCTGAAGTATGATAAAAATGAGGCTATAGCCTTCGTAAATAATCCTGTTTTTACCAATGATACCTCCAACAATTATGAATTAAAAATGTATCAACCTGACATGTATGATGCGGGAAAAATAATTGATACATTCAGCCGAGAAGAAAACAGGTTTACTTTTCTTATTTATAAACCAAAAGAAATTATACCAATACCAACAAGTAAATCGGATTTCTTCTTACGTAAAACGACTGGTAAATCAGATATTGATACATTTTACTTATATACAAAGCCTAGCGAAAAGGATAGTTTATGTTTTAATTATAATACCGACATCGTTTGTATAAAAACAAAAAAATCTGCTAAGAAACCTTTATTTTATTCAGATATACAAAAGAATGTTGAGTTAAATGATACGCTAATTATTTCAATGTCTAATCCTTTAGCTGTAATAGATACAAGTAGGATGATATTAATAGAAGACACTATACAGCATAATTATAAGTATAAAGTGGACACAAATAATTTTATTATAAAGATCTTATACAGCTGGAAAGAAAACATGAAGTATGCTTTACTGTTAAAAGACTCGTGTTTTAAAGATGTGTACGGCCAATACAGTAAAAAACAAAGTATAAACTGGGTTTCTAAAAACATGAAAAGTTATAGCACACTAATGGCTAATTTTATATATACAGGAACCAATCATAATCTGCTTCTTCAATTAATAAGTGCCGATGAGAAAAAGATATTTAAATCATTTTATTTAAATAATCAGTTGAGTTACTTTTTTGATTATCTGCTACCCGGTTCCTATAAGATTAAAATAATTGATGATAGAAACAGAAATGGTAAATGGGATAATGGTAATTATACAACCCAAAAACAACCGGAGGCCGTTTTCTATTACCCTGAAACATTTAATTTAAGGGCTTTTTGGGATTTAGAGCAGCGTTTTGATTTAAATAGTGTTATTAAATAATGTGTATAAGATGTAATTTTATACCTGTATTGTTAATTATAAATGTGTGTATAAAAATATTGTCTAATAAACCCAAGGTTACCCACTTAGTAAAAGACAAGTATCTACATTTATAATAGGTTTATTTTATCCATATTTACCGGTGAGTTCTATTATTAACATTGTTTATAAAACAGTATAAATGCTTGATTTTTAAATAACATCTATGTTAGTAAATTGTTAATGCTAGTAGGATATCATAAAATACAAAGATTTACAAAATCTTATTTCAACCAATTCACAGCACCTATTACAAATACAATCTTTTATAGTTTTATTGTTTTAATGTGTGTGTGTTTAGGTATAATTTTAAATTGTATTAGTTTTGTTGATTGGAATAATAGCAAAATCACTCTGTTTCAAAAATGATTGAAAAGTTAAAGCAGGTAATTCAGGAAATAAAAGATCTAAGCATTAACAGTGCCGAGGAGCTAGAAGCTTACAGAATTAAATATTTAGCGCGAAAAGGAATAATTAACGACTTGTTTGACGCTTTTAAAGCAATTCCTAATGAAGAGAAAAAGGAGACAGGAAAAGTGATGAATGAGTTAAAACAAACGGCAGAGTTTAAATTTAATGAGTTGCAGGCAGTATTTGGTAATAAACAAAAAGAAGAGCAAGTTGAAACAGATATAAGTTTACCTGGCGAACCTATTAATCTTGGAGCACGCCACCCAATTTATATATTTCAAAACAAAGTGTTGGATGTTTTTAGGAAATTAGGCTTTACTATTGCTGAAGGGCCTGAGATTGAGGATGACTGGCATAATTTCTCAGGATTAAATTTTCCGCTAAACCATCCTGCCAGAGATATGCAGGATACTTTTTTTGTTAATGAGGATTTTTCTTTGCGCACACATTGTACCAGTGTGCAGGTAAGAATAATGGAAAAACAAAAACCACCAATAAGAGTGGTGATGCCTGGCAGGGTATATAGAAATGAAGCAATATCAGCTAGATCGCATTGTTTTTTTCACCAGATAGACGGTGTTTATATTGATAAAAATGTTTCATTCGCTGATTTAAAGCAAACCTTATACTTTTTTGTGAAAGAGTTATTTGGCGAAGATTATGGAATACGTTTCAGACCAAGTTATTTTCCGTTTACTGAACCATCTGCCGAAATGGATATTGCGTGTATTATATGTAAAGGTTCCGGATGTAATATTTGTAAACACACCGGCTGGCTTGAAATTTTAGGTTGTGGTATGATAGATCCAAATGTTTTACAAGCAAACGGAATTAATCCGGATGAATATTCTGGTTTTGCTTTTGGAATGGGTGTGGAGCGAACCACCATGATGTTATATGGAATAAAAGATATTAGGGCGCTTAGCCAAAACGATATACGTTTTCTTAGCCAGTTTTCAGCACAATAAGATAAAGCAAAGTTAAATAGTATCTGTGCCGTTTATTTGCGCCTGAATAGCTTTTTCTAATGAATCCATAGCAATTTCATCCTTATTTAGTTGTTGTTCTACAGCAGCTTTTTCTGTTTGGTTTAATTCAGGATTATTGGCGGTTTTAGATTGTCCGCAAGACATAATTAGTACAAATAAACAGGTAAAACCCAATAAAGATATTTTATACATTTTTAGTTAAGTTAATTATCTTAAAACAAAATTCTGACCCAAGTAAACCCTTCTCACTATTTCATCTTCTGCCAACTCTCTTGCGGTACCCGCCTTAAGCAGTTTTCCTTCAAAAAGCAAATAAGCTCTATCTACAATTGATAGTGTTTCATGGACATTATGATCGGTTATTAATATGCCTATATTTCTATGTTTGAGTTTAGCTACAATATGTTGTATATCTTCAACCGCTATAGGATCAACCCCCGCAAATGGCTCATCCAATAAAATAAATTTAGGATTAACAGCTAGCGCCCGAGCAATTTCGCAACGCCTTCTTTCACCACCACTCAGCACATTACCTAAATTTTTTCTTACCCTGTTTAAACCAAATTCTTCCAGTAATTCCTCCATTTTTTGGTTTTGTTCCTGTTTGGTAAGCTTGGTCATTTCAAGCACCGCTTTCAGGTTGTCTTCTACACTCAATGTTCTAAAAACAGATGCTTCCTGTGGCAAATAACCAATTCCTTTCTGCGCTCGTTTATACATCGCAAGATGTGTAATATCCTCATCGCCCAACCAAACACTTCCTTCATCCGGCTTAACAATGCCAACAGTCATGTAAAAAGAAGTAGTTTTACCCGCACCATTAGGGCCAAGCAAGCCCACACACTCACCCTGATTAACATCAAATGAAACATGGTTAACCACTGTGCGTTTTTTGTATCGTTTAACCAGATTTTCTGTTTTTAATAACATTTGTTGTGCGCTATTAATATGCCCTAGTGGCAATACCCTCCATAAAATTAATGAATGCCCTGTTTACTACTTTATTGCCACCGGGTGTTGGGTAGTTGCCACTAAAATACCAGTCGCCTTTATGTTCTGGACAAGCCATGTGAACATTTTCAATACTTTGATAGATTACCCCAACTTCAGCCTCAATATCATCGGGCGTAACAATTTCTGCCACCTTATTACTA
>JBIIGU010000221.1:0-3127 GCA_044236275.1 Bacteroidia bacterium
TACCCAATTGGGAGTTGGCACATTGGGCTTTTGAGTGCTCCGGATATTTGAGTCTGACATGATTAAGCAGATTTATTGCGTCTGCATTGAATAGTTCCATTGCGCATACACCTGCATAATAAGCGGCATTGATTGCGGTTTCACGATCGCGGCTTATTTCAGTATACATCAGAAAGTGCTTTTGGGCAGCTGCATATTTCTCTTTCTCAAACAGTTCAAGCGCTCTGTTGTAATAACGCAATTGCTCGTTGAATACAGCTGTTCGCTGCGCTTTAATATGGAAAGACAAGAGAAAGCTGAGCAGGAGGGCAGAGCCTTTTAAAACAGATTTAAGCTTCATGCAGTGCATCTTTAACGTTTATTAACGTCAAAGCTATCTGGCAGAGCAAACTCAGAAGGATAAATTTATCCCCACTGTGGGAATAATTGGCAGCTGATCTACCCGTTTGTATTGGGTTCTGTCAAAATAAAAAATATTGGCTCTGTTGTACACGTTGGTGGCAGCAGCAATTACCGTTAGCGAAGTGCGTTTGCCAAAATTTAGTTTTTTAGACAGTGAAAAATCTAAGCGGTGGAAATCAGGTAACCTACCCTGATTAATATCGGTATAAAAAACGCCTAATGATCCGTTTTGGTTAACGTAATCAGTGCTAACACCATTACCAAACCGCATTTGCTCATAAAAACCTTGTGTTTGTGTAAAAGGGAATCCTGAACCGTAATTCCATCTAACATTGGCGCTCCAGCTGGCCTTGCTGCCAAATGAATAAGTTGTTACAATATTGATATTATGCCTTCTGTCAAAGTGAGGCATATAAGAGCGCACGCCATCATTCCTATTCACATAGGTAAGAGAATAAACCGCCCAAACATAAAAGCGTTTAAACTCATATTTATACCTAAAATCCATACCATATGCATCACCTGTTTCAATTATAAAATCAAAGCGTTCACTTTCCGGCCTAAATTGATTGGCCTGGTTGTTGTCGTATTTTTTATCACGATTAACATTGGTGAGTTGCGTAAAATCTTTATAAAATCCTTCTACGTTAATTTCGCCATGCTGTCCTACATCAAACTCCAATCCGCCAATATAGTGTGTGGCCGTTTGCATGCGGTGAGAAATATCTTTTCCGTTATACCTGCTTGGAATGTTTTCAGAGCCTGAAAGGAAGCCGTAGAAGAGATTAACCACATCTTGATCAGAAACAGCACTGATAAGGTTTTGAGAGTACATTCCCCAAGCACCTTTAATCCTAACACGGTCAGATAGATTATATTTTGCACCCAGCCTAGGTTCATAAGAATTATTGCCTAGCGAGGCATAAACCTGCACCCTGAATCCGGGTTCAATAATCAACTTGCCAAATGTTTTTTTGTATTTTACAAATCCGCAAAGTTCAGTAGTACTTTCATCCTGTTTCATTTCCCTTCCATACTGGTTGGTGTATATGAAATCAGTATTAAAGCCATTAATTTCAAAGCCATATTTGATATCATCTTTACCTAAAAAATTGGTAAAATTTAATGCTACCGTAAAACCTGAAACTCCGCTTTCTCTCGGGTTATTATCGCCTTCTTTTTGGCTCATTTCATAACGAGAATAGTTTACAGCACCATTAATAATGGTAGAACCCTCCGGCACCACAAAGAAATTTGTACCCATGCCGTATGCATTCCAGTTAAATTTTGTTTCGGGGTAGTTAACCTGGTCGTTAAAATTAAATCCGAATACATTTAGTTTACTGCCCCCTGAACCAACGTATGAGAGCTTTCCGTAAAGATCGTTAAAACTAAAAGGTAATCCGTTTGCATTGCCATTATTTTCAGAATAGTTATAAAGTGTTTTTGAAGTCTGATTGAGGTACGATGTTTTGTAAGAAATCAGATACGAAGTACTTCCGCTTTCTTCACTGAATTTAGCAATTGGCCCTTCAAGCAATAGCTTGGAAGTAATAGGATTAACCGACAGTTTTCCGCTAAACTCTTTCTTGTTGCCTTCGCGTGTATTAATATCAACTACTGCACCAATGCGGCCTCCGTATTGCGCGTTAAATCCTCCTGCAAATACTTCGGCACTTCTAATGATATCTGCATCAAATACTGAAAATAAACCTATGGAGTGAAAGGGGTTATATATCATCATCCCGTCAATCATGATTCTGTTTTGCACAGGCGAACCCCCTCTAATGTATAACTGCCCACCTTGGTCGCCACTAAATACCACACCGGGTAAAACCTGCAGGTACTGCACTAAATCCGGCTCTCCACCAAAAGTAGGTAATTGCTTCAGTTCTTTTTGTGTAATGGTTATGTTTGATACCTTAACTTCAGTTTTTGCTTTTTGTCTTTCTCCTGAAATAATAACATCCTCCAGTTGTTTGGTTACCTTTTTTAGATAAAGGTTTTGATTGGTGATGCCGCCTTCTTTAATATTTACTACTGCAATTCCGGTGTCATATCCAATTGAGAAGCATTTTAACGTGTATCTGCCGGGCTTAATTTTTGATAAAGCATAAAATCCGTTGATATCAGTAGCCTTGCCCAACATATTTTCTTGCAAAAATACCGGTGTAAAAATGAGAGGCTCACCGGTTTCCTTATCATACACAAATCCTCTTACCTCACCGGTTTGTGCTTGGCTCAAAATGGAATAAAACAATGGTGCAAGGAGCAGCAAGACTTTGCAAAAACGGGTAAGTGTGCTTTTCATAATCAGGGGCGCGAAGATATTAAGCTTCATTTAATTAAAGCAATAAATGTTATACAAGACTTCTTTTTATAGACTACCGGTTGCATATTTTGCACAATAAACAAGGCTATTTGTAAGATATTGGCTTTGTTAGACGTTGATTAAATGCTATTTTTGCCACTTTACCCACTATACGCTTTGTATAAATCAAGTATGATAAAACATAAGTTTTTGATATGCAGGATATTGTTAACAACAATACTCTTGTTTTTTGTAGCCCAAACACAGGCTCAATTAAAGCGATTTGATTTGGAACAGTTAGGTTCAATGAGGGTTGATGATATCTCTGACGATCAAATTGCAGATTTGGTAACCCAAATGAATCGTAAGAAAATGGATATAAACGAGTTGGAGTTTATTGCATTGCAAAAAAAG